>CAZANL010000127.1:0-5453 GCA_964486115.1 uncultured Planctomycetota bacterium | reverse complement strand
CGGAAGCGGGACGTGTGTTCACCGGGCATCGCGCCGGCAGGAGACGTCTGCTCACGAGCGTCTGTCGGTGAGTGGTCTGCGTCCGGCGGCCTCGGTCTGTGCCATTTGTCGGGATTTTTCACGAACTTTCCTCTTGAGCCTCTCAGGTCGTTGCAGATTCCTGAAGTTGGCACATACTGAGTATCTCGATGGCAGATATACCCAAAGGCCGAATCCTGGTCGTCGATGACCAGACGGCGGTGCTCCGCTTCCTCGACATACTGCTGACCAAAGATGGGTACGAGGTGGATCTGGCGGAGGACGGCCAGGCCGCTCTCGACATCTTCCAGGCGGGCCAGCACGACCTCGTGCTGCAAGACTTGCGAATGCCTGGAATGTCTGGCATTCAGCTGTTGACCGAACTGAAGAAGCGAGACGAGGATGTGCTGGCGATCGTGATGACGGCGTTCTCGACCTGGGACTCCGCTGTCGAGGCCATGAGGCTGGGGGCTTACGATTACATCAAGAAGCCCTTCGACAACGACAACATCCGCACCTTGATCGGTCGGGCCATCGAGCACAAGCAGGCTCAGCAGCGGGTCTCCGATCCCGAGGAGTACTTGCGGGTCAAGCCCGTGATCGGCAACAGTCAGGGACTGCGCTCGGTCTTCTCGCTGGTGCGCCGGGTGGCCGCGACCGACAGCACCGTGCTGATCACCGGTGAGTCTGGCACGGGTAAGGAGCTGGTCGCTCGCAGCATTCACCTGCTCAGTTCGCGTCGCGACAGGAACTTCCTTTCGGCCAACTGCGGCGCGTTTGCCGAGAGCATTCTGGAGAGCGAGTTGTTCGGACATGTCCGCGGAGCTTTCACCAGTGCCATCGCGGACAAGAAGGGCCTGTTTGAAGTGGCTGACAGCGGGACGCTCTTTCTGGACGAGTTGGGGGAGATGAGCAGCCAGGTACAGGTCAAGTTACTGCGCGTGCTCGAGGAACGTGAGTTCACGCCCTTGGGCGGGATCGATCCAGTGAAGGTGGATGTTCGTTTCATTGCCGCGACCAACTGTGACCTGGAGCAGGGGGTCAGCCAGGGATCCTTCCGTGAGGACCTGTACTACCGACTCAACGTGATTCCGGTCCAGCTGCCTCCGCTGCGGGATCGGAAAGAAGACATCCCTCTGTTGGCCGGCCACTTCCTCAATGTCTACAACCGTCAGATGCACAAGGAAGTCGTCAAGTTCAGCGATCAGGCGATGGAATCATTGATGGCCTACGACTGGCCGGGCAACGTCCGTGAATTAGAGAACACCGTGCAGCGGGCGGTGGCGTTGGTGGAGGGGACGGAGGTCCAGAGGGACGACCTGCTGGGCAAGATCCAGAGTGCACAGCCAGCGTCCGGAGGGCTAGCGCTCGAGATCCCGCCCGAGGGGCTGTCGCTCGAGGAGCGGATGGGGGAGATCGAAAAGGCGTATATCCGCGCGGCGCTGGAGCGCACGGATGGTCACATGACCAACGGGGCCAAGCTGTTGGGGATGTCCTTCCGGTCTATGCGCTACAAGGTCAAGAAGCACGGACTGAAGGGGGAGGAGTAGACGATGTCGGGGCAGGATGTCGTTGCGGTTAGGCGGGCGCTGCTGTCCGTCTGGGACAAGACCGATCTGGCTCAGCTGGCGCGAGGGCTTGTCGCGCGGGAGGTGCAACTGATCAGCACCGGCGGCACGGCTCGCCATCTCGCAGAGCTCGATCTGTCGCACGTCGAGGTCTCGGAGATCACCGGCGCGCCGGAGATCCTCGGCGGCCGGGTCAAGACTTTGCACCCGGCGATTCATGCGGGGCTGCTGGCCCGGCCCGATCAGCTGGAAGAGCTCGAGGCAACGGGGCACCAGCGAATCGACCTGGTGGTCGTCAACCTCTATCCGTTCGAGGAGGCGCTCGCGCAGGGCAAGGCCGGAGTCGAACTGCTCGAGATGATCGACATCGGTGGCCCGACGATGCTGCGGGCGGCGGCCAAGAATCACCATGCCGTGGCCGTGGTTTGCGACCCGGCGGACTATGCAATGGTGCTCGCCGAGATCGAGCGTCACGGCGGTCTGACCGGCCAGACACGTGCCGAGCTGGCGCGAAAAGTGTTCGTTCGCACGGCCTCCTACGATGCCGCGATTGCTGGGGCCCTCTCGGAAGGGGAGGTCATGTTCCTCCAGGGCCGCCGGCAGGCCACGCTGCGTTACGGGGAGAATCCGCACCAGCAGGCGTCGCTCTATGGGCCGTGCGGGGGGGAGGGGCTGGGCACCACACGTCTGGTTCAGCTCAACGGCAAGGCGCTCTCGTACAACAACTATCTCGACCTGGATGCTGCCCTGCGTATCGCGCTGAGCTTGCCCAGGCCGGGGTGCGCGGTTCTCAAGCACACCAATCCATGTGGTGCCGCTCTGGGGGAAACCCTGGCGGATGCCTTCGTCAGGGCCAACCAGGGTGACCCGCTCTCTGCTTTTGGGGGTATCGTGGCGGCCAACGTGCCGCTCGATGGGGCTGCGGCGGAGGCCATGACCGGAGAGGGGCACTTCTACGAGATCGTGCTCGCACCGTCGTTCACCAGCGAGGCCCTGGAGATTCTTACGACTCGGCCGCGCTGGGGAAAGAGCGTCCGCTTGATGGCGGCCGGGGAGGGTGTCGAGGCATTTGGCGAGCTGGCAGCGGCATCCGCTGTACTGGGACTGCTCGGCGGCGGAATGCTGGTGCAGGACGCGGATCGTGGCAGCGGTCTGGGCTCCGAATTCCGGTCGGTCACGAGCCATCCACTGACAGCTGCGATCCGGCAGGATCTCGATCTGGCCTGGCGCCTGGCCGGACACGTCAAGAGCAATGCGATCGTGCTGGTCAAGGACCGCCAGCTGGTCGGCATGGGGGCGGGCCAGCCGTCCCGTGTCGACTCGGTGGCGATCGCGGTGCGCAAGGCGGCCGACCGAGCGCCTGGTTCTGTTCTGGCGTCCGATGGGTTTTTTCCCTTTCCGGATGGCGTGGAGACTGCGGCCGCGGCCGGCATCGTGGCGGTCGTCCAGCCTGGTGGCTCGCGGCGCGATGACGCGGTGACCGAGGCGGCGGAGAGGGCTGGTTTGCCGATGGTGATGACAGGCCGGCGGCACTTCAAGCATTAGTGGGCACTTGCAACATTGAAGGAGTGTGATGATGGCGAAAAATAAAGTGACTGCGGACGAGATTGTCGCCAAGCGGGTCGTGACAGAGGAGCTTCTGCTAGTCGACCCGTCCGGGGTGACTCGTGCCTCGATGTTTGTCGACCCAGAGGGGCAGGTGACGCAGGCGCTGTTCGACCGGAGCGGACAGCAGCGGACCAAGCTGATGCTCAGCGCAGAGGGCGATCCGATCCTCCGCCTGGCTGACAAGCAGGGGTGCTCTCGGGCTCAGCTGTACCTGAAGTCGGACGGAACCCCCAGGCTGGGACTGGCTGATGCGCAAGGCCGCCTGCGGGTCAAGATGTTCCTCTCCTCGGACGGCACCCCGTGCCTGGCTCTGGCCGATGAGGAACAGCGCCCTCAGCTGGTCCTCGCATTGGCGCACGACACGCCCGGCATCGTCGTGCGGGACTCCCGCGGAAATCCCTGCGTGCAGCTGGTGATTCAAGAGGATGGTGCGGGCCGGCTGACCCTGACTGACGCCGCCGGAGAGACGGTCTGGGCTTCGTCGTGCGCTGCCGAGCCAGCTGAGGACTCAACCGATAAACCCAGCAGCCTGAGCTGGGGCGGGGACTGATCCTGGAAGTTGGTGGGACCGTCGATACGCGGTGCGGATGGGACAGGCCAGCGGGAGTCCTCCGCTAGCGGTTCCAGGCTGGGGGTTTGTCCGGGGCAATGCCGAAGCGGCGCATGGCCCGCACCACTCGCCGCGGATCGAGCTTTCCCTGACGAGCCAGGGCATCCAGCACGGTGATCACGATCGACTCGGCGTCCACCTCGAAGTGGCGGCGCAAGGCCGCCCGGGTGTCGCTTCGGCCAAAGCCATCAGTTCCCAGGGTACTGAGTCCGCCTGGCACCCAGCGAGCGATCTGGTCCGGTACGGCGCTGAGGTAGTCGCTGGCCGCGACCACGGGACCTCGGTGGGGGGACAACAGCTGGGTCACCCGTGGAATTCTCGGCTGGCGCAGCGGGTGGAGACGATTGTAGCGCTCTGCCTCGAGTGCCTCCCGGCGCAGCAATTGCCAGCTCGTCGCACTCCAGACGTTGGCCAGTACGCCCCAGTATTTCTCGAGCAGCTGCTGTGCCCGCAGTGCCTGGCCTACGATCGGACCACTGGCCAGAATCTGAGCTCGTCTGCCGACAGCCGAGGAGGCCGGATTGAGCAGATACAGCCCTTCGATGACGCCCTCCCGCACCCCCTCGGGGAGCGGAGGCATGGGATACGCTTCATTGTACAACGTGATGTAGTAGAACACGTTCTCTCCTCGGCGCAGCATCCGGCGCATCCCGTCCTGCACGATCAGCGCCAGCTCGTAGGCGAAGGCGGGGTCGTAGGCTCGCACGTTGGGCATCATCGTCGCGAGCAGATGACTCTGGCCGTCTTCGTGCTGCAGGCCCTCGCCGGAGAGTGTCGTCCGCCCAGCGGTGGCGCCCATCAGGAAACCGCGGCCCCGCTGGTCGCCGAAGGCCCAGATCTGATCGCCCGTTCGCTGAAAGCCGAAGATCGAATAGAAAATGTAGAACGGGATCATTGGCTCGCCATGGGTGGCGTAGCTGGTGCCCGCCGCGGTGAAGCTGCTCATCGCTCCGGCTTCGCAGATGCCCTCCTGGAGTAATTGTCCGTCCACCGCTTCGCGGTAGGACAGCAGCGTTCCGTGGTCGGGTGGTTCGTAGCGCTGACCGACGGGAGAGTAGATGCCATGGGTTGCGAAGAGGGCTTCCATCCCGAAGGTCCGCGCCTCATCAGGGATGATCGGCACCACGCGGCGGCCGATCTCGGGATCCTTCAGCAG
Source organism: uncultured Planctomycetota bacterium (assembly GCA_964486115.1). Lineage (GTDB taxonomy): Bacteria > Planctomycetota > JACQVV01 > JACQVV01 > CAZANL01 > CAZANL01. The sequence continues at coordinate 493 of CAZANL010000127.1, read as the reverse complement.
GCCGGCCAGCAATTGGGCGAAGGCGGCGGTGGAGGATGTGCCCCGGTCGCCCGAGCCGTGCATGAACCGGGTGTAGACCGACCGCTGTGGCAACTTCACCTTGACCGGCTTGACGGTCCGTTTGGGCAGGTAGCCTCCCAGTGTCTGGCGCCGCTCGTGTAGGTAGACCATCTCCGGGCTGTCGGCCGGAGGGCGGTAGAATGGGGGGTTGGCCAGTGCGCGGTCTGGAACGGGGATGTCCAACTCGTCACGCAGCCAGCGGGTCTGCTCGATGTCCAGGACCTTGGCCATGTGGGTCGTGTTCTTGCCGACGATTTTCTGGCCCAGGCCCCAGCCCTTGACCGTCTGCGCCAGGATCACGACGGGTCGGTCCGTGCTGGCGCACGCCGCAGTATAGGCCTCGTGGACCTTGAGTGGATCGTGACCGCCCGGGCAGAGGCCGGCCAGTGTGTCGTCGTCCACATCGCCGACGATCTCGCGTAACGCCTGCTGG
>CAZANL010000126.1:0-9748 GCA_964486115.1 uncultured Planctomycetota bacterium | reverse complement strand
TGCTCGACCCTGACGAGGAGGACCTGCGCGAGGAGTTCGACGGCCTCAGCGCTGAAGGGGAAGGGGAGCTGGCCATCCGCTTCGAGCCGGATGGCCCGCACCACGTCTACGACATCGGCGACGAGGATCAAGGCGGCGACGATGCGCGCGTCGTCGAGATCAAGATCGCTTCGACCAAAGAGGAGGAGCAACCCTTCTACTTGCGGATCGAGAACAGCGGTCGCGTCCGCGTTCTGAGCCAAGCCTCCCGAGAAGAGGAGGCGGAGAAGCGGAATGCGACACGCTGATCGAGGCCTGACGCTCGTGGAAATGCTGATATCGAGCATCCTGCTCGGCACAGTGATGGTCGTGCTGATCCAGGCGATCGGCCTGGCGACACGATTCTCAAGCCAGGCCCACCGGGAGGCCCAAGGCCTGCAGTTCCTGGAAACCGTGTTCGTCAAGCTGAAGGCCGGAGCGATCCCGATGAACGAGGACTCCGACGGCGATTTCGAGGAGGAGGGATTCGCTCAGATCCGTTACGAGGTCACGAGCGAAAGCTACGCGGAGGACCAGGCCCTGCACAAGGTCACCGTCTCAGTCTTCTGGCCGGCCGGGGCTGGCGAGAATTCGCTAGAAGGCACCCGGTTGATGATGGACACCTCCGCAGAGGAGGAAGACCGATGAGGCGGACGCACACAGTCGGCTTCACGCTGATCGAGTTGTTGATCACCCTCGGCATGTTCGCCACGCTGATGGCCGGGATCACCGGCCTGCTGTGGTCTGCCAGCAGGGCACAGAAAGAGGCGGCCCAGCTGGGCGAGGTGGACCGGCTGGCCAAGCTGATCATCCGCCAGCTAACTCGTGACCTGCAAGGCTGTGTGCTGACCACCTCGCGCTACCACGAAAGCACCGGCTTTCTGGGCACCGATCTCTCCGAAAATCTGGGCGACGCGGACAAGGTACAGTTCGTCACCAGCGCCGGCCGGATCGACTTCGGCCTGGACTGGAACAGCAACGACCAGGAGCTCCTGCGCCGCACCAACCTGGCGGAGGTGGAGTACCGCCTCGACCTCGACCCGACCACCGACGAGGTCGGCCTGTACCGACGAGAAAAACTGCTGCTGACCACCCTCGCCACCGACGAGGAGGAGATCTGGCGCGACCGGCTACTGGCCCCCGAGGTCACCTCTTTCTCGCTGCGCTACGGCAGCGGCAAGGGAGACTGGGCCGACACCTGGGACTCCAAGCAGACCGAGAAGCGGCCCCGGGTGGTCGAGCTCCAGCTCGAGATCGATCTGGGATACCAGGAACAGACCGACAAGACGATTATCGAGGCACGAGATCAGGAAGAAGAGGGAGCCCGCTATTTCGGGCGTGGAAAGTTCTACACTCTGATCCGCCTGCCGATCGACGGGATGCCGACCCTGGACGAGGAAGAAAGTGAGGGTAGCGGTGAATAGGGTTCTGGGCCAACGGGGCATTGCGCTGATCGTCATCTCCTGGCTGGTGATCCTGCTCTCGCTCTGGGGGGTGCTGTTTCTCCGGGAAGCCGCGGTTCAAGGTGCCGCATCGGGCCATGCCGCCAGCCGCTATCGAGCCCTGCTGGCCTGCGAGAGCGCGGTCGACCGCGTTGCAGCCTATTTGCAACAGGAGGACAACCAATCCGGACCTGGCCAGCTTCAGCCATGGGCCGACAACCCGGATGACCTGACCCAGATCGAGGTCGACGAGAAACACTTCGCCGCGGTCCTCAGCTATGACGTGGAAAAAAAGGAGCTGCGCTATGGCCTGTCTGACGAGGCCTCTCGACTGAACCTGATGGTGGCGACCAAGGAGCAGTTGATCCAGATTCCCGGTATGACCGAAGAGGCGGCAGAGGCGATCATCGATTGGCGGGACGAAGACGGAGAGACCTCCGGTGAGGGGGGTGCCGAGAACGAATTCTACGCGCTGCTCAAGAGAGCTTACGAACCCAAGAACCAGGAGTTCGAGACGCTGGGCGAGCTACTCTATGTCAAGGGAGTCGACCCGCTGCTGCTGTACGGGGAGGACTGGAACCTCAACGGCCGGCTGGACAAGAATGAGGACGATGGAGGCCAGACCCGGCCGGACGATGACGGCAACGGCGAGCTGGCCCCTGGGATCTGGCGCTTCCTGACGCTGTACTCCTACGAAAAGGACCTGGATCCCGACGGCGAGGCACGAGTCAACATCAACTCCGCGGAGGCGGAGGAGCTGGCTCCACTGCTGGGCAAGCTGACACAGGAACAACTCCAGCGCATCCCCAACAGCCGGCCTTATAGCTCGATCGCGGACCTGACCAAGGTCAATAACATCAGCACCGATGACTTGCTGAAGGTGATCGACTACATTACGGTCAACAAGGGCGAGTACCAGACCGGACGGGTCAATGTCGTCACCGCGCCACGCGAAGTGCTGCTGGCGCTCGACCTGGACGAGGAAGAGACGGAAAAGCTGATCGCTTTTCGCTCAGACAAGACAGAAGGCCTGGACACCCTGGCCTGGCTGATCACCGAACTGGGTTACGACACCTTCAAGAAAATCGCGAACCTGGTGACGGTGCGAAGTTTCCAGTATCGTTTTCAGGTCCAGGGCTGGGTCGAGGGGGGCACCGCCTTCGCCCGCCGCTGGTACGTGGTCGATCGATCGGAAGACACGTTCCGCATCCTGCATCAACGGGATCTCCACCGGTACGGTCCTCTGCGGTTACCGGAGAAATAATGGCAACTTACAAGACATTCCGCGGCAACACGCCCGTGCTGGGCCTCGAGCTAACGGATACCGAAGCGCGCGTCGTGCACCTGGCGCGTCAAGGCAGCCGGCTGAACCGGCTGGCTCAGCTACAGGTTCTGTTCGAAGACACTCCCACGGACGAGAGAGACAAGGTGCTCCGCAAACGAGGACAGGCCCTTCGCGCCGCGCTCGACGAAGCGGGCATCTCCACGCGTCATGTGGTCGTCTCCCTGCCGAGAGACCGGGTGATCCTGAGAGAGCTGGAGTTGCCTGGCGGAACCGAAGCCGAGCTGCGTCAGATGGCCGAACTCAAGATGGAGCGCGAGCTGCCCTTCCCGATCGAGCAGATGGCAATGGGTTTGCGTGTCCTGGCCCGCGAGAACGACACGCAGCGAGTACTGACCGCCTTCGTCAAGAGCGACAGGCTGGAGGGCCAGTTCAGCGTACTCGAGTCGGCTGGCCTGGAACCCGTGGGTGCGGGCGTCAGCGCACTCTACGCGATCCAGGCCTTCCAGCTGACGGAGGGCTTCGTACCAGGCATGCCACAAGGACTGGTCTCGGTCGGACAGACCATGACCGAGATCGCGGTTCTCAACGGAACCGAGTCGTTGCTCTCCCGCAGCGCCTCGGCGGGACTCAACCGGGTCGACCCCCAAGCCGGGCCAGAGAGCGAAGGAAACCGCGCATTCCTGGACGAGGTGGCCAGGACGTTCACCAGCTTCCACGGCGGAAAAGACCCGATCGAAACGATCTATCTAGCAGATCACGGAGCCGGCCCGAGCGGCATCTCTGAGCTGCTGGCCACCCGATTCGACGTGCCGATCGAACCCCTTCACCCATTCAAATCCGGACAGTTCACCACGTCCGAGACCTTCGACGGCGACCACATCTACGCCACCGCCACCGGAGCGGCCGCCTCCTACCTGACCGGGGCGGACGAGATCGACTTCATACCGCCGGCCAAGGGCCTGCTCGACTGGCTGCAGCTGGACCGCAAGCTGGTCGCGATGATCCTGGGCGGCCTCGCGTTGATTTCGTTGTACGTCGTGCCACCGATCCACTTCGCCCAGATGTCCGAGAAGATCGACACGATCAAGAGACTGCGCCGGGACTACGCCGAGACAGCCAAGGGTTACAAGGTTTACCGTGACAAGGTGCAAGAGATCGGCCCCTGGAGAGAGTCCCGCACCCCATGGATCGAGGTTCTCGAACACCTTTCCCGACGAATCGACACCAAACGCGCATATCTGACGCACATCCAGTTCCGCGACAGGGGGACCCTGATTCTGCGCGGCGTGGCCCGGACGAGTAAGGACTGCGCCGGCGTGGCGGACCTGCTGAACAAGGAGCAGATGTTCAAGGCGGACCTGAAGGACTCGGGAAAGGGCCGGCGAAGCCGCAGCCAGTTCGTCTATAGCTTCACGATCCAGATCGAGCTGCAGCAACAGGAACTGGGAGGTAAGAAATGAGCTACTCCAAGCGAGAGAAAGCACTGGCCTTCTGGACCCTGCTGATTGTGGGGCTCGGATTGATCTACACCACGGGGGTCAGTCCTGCCTGGAAGCGTTACACTCAACTGACGGCCGAGCAAGCGGATGTCGACAACGACGTCAAGGCACTTGAAGAACAGAATCGCGTCAACAAGCAGTATCGACAGCGCTGGAAGACCCTCAAGGGACGGCTGGCCAGCGCCGACGCGGACCAGTTCTACAAGAACTTCCAGGCCAACCTGCGCAAGAAAGGCGTCACCCAGAAGAGCCACTCGAAAGGGTACGGCGAGAAGCTCAAGCGGGTCGATGCGCGCCGCGTTCCCTACCAGTTCAACCTGGAGTGCAACCTACAGTCGCTGGCCAATCTGCTCGCCAGCATGGACAACATGAAGGACTTCCTGCGCGCCGAGAACGTGTCGATCACCCCACAGAAGAGCGGACGCTTTCAGGTCAGCATGAGCGTCTCCACTTTGGTCGCAGAGACTGGAGAAAAGAAATGACCCGACGGTCTTGGACACTCGCCTCGCTGCTGGTGGCCCTGACTCTGGCTGCCACAGTCGAGGGCCAGCAGACACCACCGCGCGACCACCAAGAGGCGGTCAAGCTGATTGTGAAGAAGAACCTGTTCGCCCCATGGAGGCCCAAGCCCCCGGCTCGGGTCAAGCCCCGCAAGCCAGAGGCCCCTAAAAAGAAGGTGGTGACGGACGTTCGCGAGGAGCTCTGGTTCACGGGCACGATCTTCGACAACGGCGCCAACGTCTACTATGCAACGGTCGAAACGGTGGATGGCGACAAGAAGCTCCTGCTCCGAGCAGGCGAGAAGATCGGCCTCTACGAGATCAAGGTCATCCTCTTCGATCGGCTCGGCCTGACCAACAAGAAGACCAAAAAAGACAGTGAAGTGCTGATCGGCGATACCTTCGAGGGGGACGTCACCGGACAAACGTCGTCCCGGAAGAGCACCTCCTCCGGTTCCCGCTCTAGCGGGCGCAATCGAGACGGCAAGGCGCCGAAGGCCAAGTCGCTCCCCACACTCTCCCCGTCGAAACGAGAAGACGTGCTCAAGCGTCTACGCGAGCGAGCACGCAAGTCCCGAGAAAAGCGGGAGCGGATGAACAAGAAAGGCAAAAAATGAGCCCCCGACGCCGGACGACTCTACTGGCACTCCTGCTCGCACTGCTGCTGGCCAGCCCCAGCGCTCTGGCTCAGGAAAGCAACGAGCAACTCCAGATGACCTTCAACTTCAAGAACACCGATCTCGATCTCGTGCTCACGGCGATGGCGGAGACCTTCAAGCTGACCTTCATCAAGGAGGCGACCGTCGAAGGCAAGCTGACCGCGGTCAGCGACCGCCCGGTGCCGCGCAATCGTGCAATCGCCTTCCTCAATTCAGCGCTGATTCGCTACAACGTCGCCGCCGTGCAGATCGGCGACGTGATCAAGGTCGTCACGCTCGAGGATGCCAAGCGGCTCAACCATTCGATCCGCTACGGCTCCGACCCCGACAAGCTGAAGCACGGTGACAATATCATCACCCAGGTGATCCCGCTGCAGTTCCTCGACGCCAACCAGATCAAAAAGGAACTCAACGACATCACCTCCAAGACGGGCCAGTTCCTGCTCAACACCCGGGCCAACGTCATCCTGCTGACCGACACCGAGTCGAACGTCAAGCGCTTCCTGACGATCATCAAGCAGCTGGACCAAGCCGTTCAAGAGGTGCTCAAGGTAAAGCTCTTCCGGCTCAAGCACGCCGGGGCCACCGAGCTGGCCGCCGCCATCGACCAGCTGTTCGCTCCGATCCAGGCACCACAGGCAAGCGGCAGGTCATCCGGCGGCGGCGGACGCGGCGGCGGACGCGGCGGCGGACGCGGCGGCGGCTGGATGAACATGATGCGCTCCATGTGGGGCGGCGGCGGCAGTGGCGGTGGCAGTGGCGCGGCGCTGGCCAGTCAGGTCGTGCGCACCACCGTCGAGGAGCGGACCAACACGCTGATCGTGACCGCCTCCGAAAACACGATGAAGCAGATCGACAAGCTGATCGAGGAACTCGACGAACCCGTCTCCGAGCTGCTGGTCATTCGGATTTACCCACTGGCCAACGCCGAAGCGACCAGTGTCGGACAGATCATCGAGCAGGTCTTCGAGGGCAGTGGTCAGCAGCAGAACAGCGGCAATCAAGGCAATCGCGGTGGAGGGCGCTGGGGCCGGATGATGCAGATGATGGCCTCCCAGAACCAGAAGAAGGGAAGCTCGAGTCCGCAGCAGACGATCAAGGTCACGCCGGACGAGCGAACCAACTCAGTCGTCGTGGCTGCCAGCAAGGAGAACCAGGAGTTGATCGGCAGCCTGATTCGCGGGCTGGACAGTCAGATCCTCGATCAGGAAGTCCGGATCTACACCCTGCAGAACGCAGACGCCGAGGAGCTGAAGGATACACTCGAAGAAGTGTTCGACCTGGAAGAAAACAGCAGGAGCGCGACACAAGGACAGCGAGGCGCTTTCCAGCAGCGCGGCCAGCAAGGCCGAGGCGGGCGCGGCCAGCAGGGCCGGGGCGGACGCGGCCAGCAGGGCCGGGCTGGCCAGCAGGGTAATGCCGGCGTCAGTACGACGGACAAGGTTCGCGTCTCGGCCGACAAGCGCACCAACTCGCTGATCATCACTGCCAGCAAGGCGGACTTCGAATCGGTCGAGAGAATCGTCAAGAAGCTGGACGCCGACAACTCCGACACCGAGAGCACGCTGGTGGTCAAGCTGCAGAACGCCAAGTCGGACGAGCTGCGCACTCTCCTCAACAACCTGTTCAGCGACAGCTCGTCGAGCAGCGGCGGAAGAGGCAACCAGCGCAACCAGCGCAACCAGCGCACCACGGCGACCAACCTCTCGGCCAAGGTCGGCATCCTGAGCGGCAACGTCAAGGTCGAGTCGGACACCGGCTCCAACTCGCTGGTCTTCGTCACCGCAAGCCGCAACTTCGAGACGATCAAGCGGCTCGTGGCGGAGCTGGACGCCGAGCGGCCCCAGGTGCTGGTCCGCGCTTACATCGTCGAGGTCGACCTCGACGGCACGACCGAAATGGGCACCGAGTTCACCTTCACCGACATCAAGAAGGAAGGAGAGGGACTCGAGAGCGGCGAGAAGACGTCCACCTATAGCAGCGACTTCGATGTCCCCGAGCGCGCCCCCGGTGCGTTTCAGTACAAGCACGTGCGCAAGGACTTCGAGGTCCTGCTGCGCGCGCTGCGCAAGGACGGCAAGCTACATGTCCTCTCGGCGCCTCGGATCCTGGTCCAGGACACGGAGTCGGCCTCGATCAATATCGGCCAGGAAGTGCCCTACGTGACCAACACCCGGCTGACAAACGAAGGCACGACGCTGAACACGATCCAGTACCGTGATGTCGGTATCATCCTCAAGGTCACGCCGACGATCAACCCCAGGGGGCTGGTCAAGATGCTCGTCGAACCGGAGGTTTCGGAGATCGCACCGGAATCGCAAGCGGTGCAGATCACCGAGGGCGTCTCCAGTCCGGTCTTCATCAAGAACACGGCCTCGACGACGATCACCGTCCGCGATGGCCAGACGATCGTGCTGGGCGGGATGATCATGGACCGTACGCGGGAGTCCAGCTCGAAGATCCCGATCCTCGGCGACATCCCGCTCCTCGGTTTCCTGTTCGGCAGTCGTGTGGCCGAGACGAAGAAGGTCGAGCTGATGATCTTCGTCACGCCCTACGTGATCAACCAGGCAGACGAACTACGCGACATCACCTCCTTCGAGATCGCCAACCTGCGCATGATCGACTCCCAGCCAATCCTGCGACGCTCGATTCCCAAGCTCCCCATCGACCTGTTGGATGACTAGAGAAATGACACGCCTGCTGTGCGTGCTCACGATGCTTACGCTGCTCGTGGGCTGCGCTACGACCGAAGCCGAGAAACAGCTGGAGCTCCGCGAACTATTCAAGAAGGCAGACCTTCAGGAACGCGATCGCGACTACAGCGGGGCACGCTCTGTCTATGGCGAGATCCTCGAGATCAACCCGAAGCACGCACGCGCCCGCTTCAGGCGCGGCACGAACCACGCACGCGAAAAGAACTGGGGAGATGCGATCGAGGACCTGACCGAGGCGATCGAACTACATCGGATGTACGCATCGGCCTTTTACAATCGCGGCGAGTGCTACCGCGGGATGTGGAACGAAGACCTGGCCGCCAGGCAGAACTTGACCAAAGCGATGGACGACTATCGGCGCGCGATCGAGGTCGACCGCAACCACCCGAAGGCGCACAAGAAGCTGGCCTTCCTGCTGGCGCTCTACCCCGAAAAACGCCAGAAGCACCAGGCGATACACCACTACCGCCGCCACCTGAAGATCGTTCGGATGGACGCTCAGGCCGAGCGCTGGCTGGACAAGCTGCTGAGGGAGTACGGCGACCCACGAGAAGAGGAAAAAGCTCGCGAGGGCAAGCAGGCGGACCAGAAGTCCCCCAAGAAGGCCAAGTGATTGCGAGTTGCTGTTTCGCTCGTTTCGTAGTTTGATCTGATCGATGAGCGTCAACGACGCCACCGGGCAGCCGAAACCGCGCAAGAAACGCCCACCGAAGAAATCACGCAAGGGGGCCAAGGTGCTCTTTTTCGTGGTCTTTCTGGCCATATTCGTCTGCGCAGACCTGACGATCATGGCCTATGAGATGTCCGCGCGGCGCGAGTTCGACAAGTCGCGTGACCACCTCGCCAACCACAGTCCGCAGCAAGCTCACGCCACCTATCTGCGGGTCATCGAGGAGTTCCCGTATAGCTACGTGGCGTGTCGCGCCCGCCAACGACTCTCGCTGGTACCTCCCGAGCAGCTCAGCAGGCTCCCTCGGCGAGCGGACAACTATGCACAGATCTCCCTTCAAGTAGCCTCTCGCGAAGTTTTCGTCCCACTACTGAGAAAGTATGCCAGCAAGGGCTGGCCCGCCGCGGGGCAGATCGCTCGCCTGGGGGATAGCGTAGAGAGGGCCACCTACGCTCCCACGATCACATCGTACGTGCCGCTGATCGCCGGACTGCTGGCGTTCATCTTCGCGCTCTACATGTTTGTCGGATTCTGGCGCCTGTTTCAGATCCGACGGCGCTGGAAGACATTCTGGCTCGGTGTGACCAGCGCTTTTCTCGCCTTGCAGTGCATCCGCGTGGTCCACCTCGAACCCGACCTGCTGGGCCAGCTGACCTCCATGACGTACTACCCCGAGGTCGAGTTTCTCAGCGGGCTGAGCCTGCTGCTGGTGCTGTTCTGTTTGCTCTTTTCGGGAAGACCCGAAAAGAAGCGACGCTCCAGAGCGGGAAGCGGCAACGCTCAGGAGACCGCTTAGCAGCACCAGACCAGACCCGAGGGGCCGGATGATGGTACTCTGGGGGCCGTGAGCAAGGTGAGCAAGCCGTCGGTCAGCATCACGCGGATGGCCAGCAAGCAGGCGCCTAACGAGGCATTTGCCGGTCGGGTCAGCCTGACCGAGCTGACCGAGGCGTTTCAT
>CAZANL010000125.1:0-9801 GCA_964486115.1 uncultured Planctomycetota bacterium | reverse complement strand
CTACCTGCTCTCACCGAACATCGCCGCGCACGGCCGGCTAGCCACCACCGACCTGGGCGGGGCCGCCTTCAGCTGCCTGGCGCTGGTTTCCTGCGGGTGGATGCTCGAATCTCCCTGCGGGCGTCGAGTGCTACTCACGGGCCTGGCGGTCGGAGTCGGACACGCCGTCATTGTAGATCCTGTGGCGATTCCGGCAAAGAAATCGATCGGCGTGGAGAAGGCAAACCAGCAAATCGGTCCTGGTGAGACTCACCCATCTACTTTTCAATGTGTGAATGATCGACATCGTCGGCCCGAGCAGTTTTCAGACCACCCAGTGGTCAGTGGTTGCACGCGCCAAGAACCCAGATGACCCGGGCCGTCGCGCCGCCCTCGAGCAGCTGATTCAAAGCTACTGGAAGCCGATCTACGTCTTCGTCCGCCAGCGAGGACACCAGAGTGACGACGCCAAGGACATCACGCAGGGCTTCATGCTCTACCTGATGGAATCCCCACTGCTCGAGCGCGTCGAACGCCTGGGACGCTTCAAGAACTATCTGCTCACAGCGCTGGACTATTATCTCAGCAACTCTTATCGAAAATCGCGGGCTGAGAAACGGGGGGGAGGACGCGTTTTCAGCGTCGATCTCTCGGCTCCCGAGATTCAGGCCCTGGAAGGCATGCCCTTGAGCGGCACGCCGGAGCAAGCCTTCAATCGTTCATGGGAGTTGACGACCCTGCAACGGGCGATGCAGGCGATGCGCACCGAGTACGAGCAGAGAGACCCCCGCCGCGCCGAGGTACTGCGACGGTACTTCTCGGGAGAAACACCGCGCCCCAGCTACCAGCAGCTGGCGGACCAGCAGGAGTTGTCTCTCTCACAAGTCACCAACTTGATTCACCAGGCCAAGAAGCGCCTGGAGGAGCTGATCCGAGCCGAGTTGAGCCGCACCGTCAACTCGACGGAGGACCTGGAGCAGGAACTGCGTGAGCTGTTCGAAGCCGTCGGTCCCACGGTCTAGGCCCGGCCGACGAATCGAATCAGCGGCTCCCCCAGCCTGCTCCCCGCAGATGGGCCCTCTTGCCCCGTGAAACCACCCTGCCTGTACGACAGCCGAACCGGTCAGCGAAAACCCAGCTGGAAGCGGCCTGCACCGGTTTGTTTTCCCGGGACCATTGCCTGACACGGGGGTTGATCTCTACAATGGCGGCACAAAAGGGGAGAACATCTATGCGCTGGATAGCTGTCTGTCTCGTCTTGATCATCGCTTTGCCCGCACTGAGTCAGGACAAGAAGAAGAAGAAAGAACCCCCAGTCGCCACGAATCCGACGGTGGTCGAGCTGGCGGTCAAGAACCTCACTCGAAGCAACCAGACCAAGATCTCCGTTCGTTTGAGCAAGCTGGCGGGGGTGGGTCAGGTCCAGACCGACGAGAAAAAGAACCTGGTCCAGCTGCACCTGTCGTCGCAAGGCAGCGTCACCTTGACGTCGATCAGCAAGGCACTGAAAGGCAGCGGCGTGACTCTCGACGCCGAGAAACTGCGCCTGCAGGACACGGTCACCGTCGAACTAGAGGCCGAGATGCGCGGCGCGCGCAACAAGCGCAAACGGGGGGGCAAGCAATACACCGGCGCGGGCGAGCTCTCGACAGCGCTGAAGCGCCTCGGCCCGGTCCGCGACGCCCAGTGGACTGACCGCAAGAAGCTCAAGCTGACTCTCACGGGCAAGCTGCCCTACATGACCCTGGTCGGCCTGATCGGCAAGTACGGCTCCACCGCCGCACGCAGCGCCTTCATTCGCAACCTCCACTGGAAGGGCGTCAAGCTGGCCAAACCGCAAACGCCGAAGAAGGAGCCAGCCGAAAAACCAGACGAGAAACCAGCCGAAAAACCAGCCGAGAAACCAGCCGAGAAACCAGCCGAGAAACCAGCCGAGAAACCAGCCGAGAAACAAAAGCCGGGGCAGGACGGGTAGGCGTTCCCCGACCAGGCAGGGGACGAGCGCTCAAGGTCGCCCCCACCCGGGGCGGCTCGTGAAAGCCCAGTCGAGGGCTGCAAAACTCACGCAGTGAGGTATCCTCGCTCGCCATGCAGACGCCATCCGTGTCAGAGGTGCAGGCCCTCGTCGCGACCCATGCCACGTCCGAGGAGGTGCGGACGCGCTTCGATTACAGCGACCTCGGGTTCGCCATGCACCGCGACCACCTCCGAATAGAGGGGTTCAGGGCTCTCGAGGAGCTCCTCTCGAGCGTCCCGTTGCTGGTCTTCGATTTCAACATGGGACCGGAGGACCTGGCGCAGAACCTCCATGACGGCACATCCGGGTTCCGGGCCGACTATGCCGGAATGCCGGGCCCTCGCGGCGGCACGATCTTTCGAGTCGACCACCACTATCCCGTCGTGGCGCAGCTCAATCAACAGAGCACCACACCGATGGTGCTGAGCTGGTTGAAGGGTCTGCACGCTGCCGGCCAGTCCGACCTGCTGGAAGAGGTCGCGCGCAGCCGCTACCTGGCCAATCACTGGGATTGCGACATCCTCTTCTCGCAGCATCTGGCCCGAAAGGCGGATGACCGGAGCTACCTCGAGGCGGTCGGCCCCATCCTGGAAGCCGCCGCCCTGCGTAACGACCACGTGGAGTTGCCTGAACGAGAACTGGAGACCATGGAGGCGCTGGCCTACAACGCAGGCCAGGCACTGGATGCAAAGGTCACTGCGGGAGAGCTGCGCTACCACGACGTACAGGCGAACTGGCTGCCCAGGTTGGGGCGCTGGATCGCCGGGGGACCGCGTTGCGATCAACTGGCGGCCTGGGCCACTCAGAGCCATCAAAGGGAGCAAGAGCGGCTGGCAGTCATCCGCAGCTGGGACGAGGCGGGACGGTTACGGCAGGAGCTGGGCGGCCGGCTGGTCGTCCTGGACGGGGAACATCCCATCCAGAACGCCACCTTCTATTTCTACCTGCGCCATTCGCGACCGTTCGACGGGAAGCGCATCCAGCTGCTCTACTTTCTCGAAGCCCCGGGACACTTCAAGTACAAGCTGAGATCGCATGGCGGAGCGAACCTGACGCCGCTCTACGAGCATCTTCGCCGAAGCGTGGCGGAAGCCGGCTTCAATGGACGCTTCTCGGCCGGAGGCTCGAAACTGACAACGGTGCCTCCCGAGCGGGTGCTCGAACAGCTGCGGCAATACCTAGAGAACCACGACTGGTCCTAGCTAACCGGTGACGGAACCGATCTCCTCGCGCATCAACGCCTCGGCGCCAGGATAGAGCCGGATCAAAACCATCCGCAGTCCCTCGCTAAATATCGGCGTCAGCGCCTGCTCGAGGCGAACTCGGATCGCAGCGCGACTCTCGTCGTCACCCGCCTCCTCCAGCTCCTCGCGTAGTCCAGCGAGCGCTTCCCACTGAGCGCTGAAGCGAGCCGCCTGCGCCTCGAGTGCCAGCTCGACGGCTTCGATCCAGGGCTGGTGTGTTTCGGTACAGCCCTCACCTAGCTCTTTGAACTGCCCGCGGCCCCGTCCGAAGTGAGCTGCGGTGATGTAGGTCAGCAAGGCGTAGCGGCTGAACGCGGTGAGAAAAGTGGGTGACCAGCAGACCGCTGGAGCCCCCTGGGCGTGGATCAGAATGTGGGCCTTTCCCAAGGCGAGTCCAGCCAGCAGCCCACCCAGCGAACCGGCGAGCAGGCCGCCGCCGAAGGTCAGGCCTCCGGCAAGGAAGTCAGCGGTCAGGCCGGTCGCCGCCCCGCTGACCACGCTGCTGATGACCGTGATCCAGCGGGCCTCCTCGGCCGTATTGCGTGGCACGGAAAAGTCGGCAGAGAGCCTCTCCTTGACATTCTGCAGCGACTTCTGGTCGACCGACAGTCCCTGCGTCTCGATCAGCTGTCGGATGAAGGGCAGGTGTCGCTCCTCCAGACGCCTGCTCAGCCCCTCCTTGGCCTTTTTCTGCCGGACGGTGTCGGTCACCTTCCCCAGCAGGTTCTCCAGCCGACTCCCACTGTCGCTGTATTCGAGCGGCTCGTAATCGATGCAGACCGCGACGAGAAAGTGGACGATGACCTCGACCGACCGCTCGAAGGCAGCCGCGTTCTGCCGTCGCCAGGAATCCATCAGCCGATCCATCACCGTGGCTTGCCGATCGGCCAACACACTGCGCACGTGCTGAAACAGCTTGATCTCCTCGACCCAGCAGCGGTCGAAGGCGTCCAGCGTGAGCACCGACCGGACCTGCGGATAACGCTCCACATGGGTCCGCCAGGCATCCTCGATCGCCTCGGTGTCGGCGGTAGTGCGCACGTGATTGAGCAACATCAGCACGGGCAGCTCGAAGTGCGCAATCAGCTCCAGCTCCGGATCGAGATAGCCCACCTGTCCCGGATCATCAGACGCCTTGACCAGATAGATCACCACGTCCGACTGCTCGTGGATGTGGCGTAGGGTCCGCTGGTTGAACCATAGCGCACGGTTGTTGACCCGGTCCCAGACCTGATTGAGAACCCAGCCCAGCGCGTTGTTCCTTCGACGGAACCGCTCGAGCAAGCGAACCGTATCGCCGAAGCCAGGAGTATCCCAGAGCACCAGCTGCGCGCCGTCGTCCTCCAAGAGCGTCCAGGCGCTCGCTCGATCTGTGACGTGCGCCTGGTCGAGCACTCGGCCGACGTCCCGCTTCAGCAGCGTGCGGGCCAGCGTCGTCTTCCCCAGGTTGGTGTGCGAAATCAGGCTGATCTGGATCCGGTTGGGCGAACGCTGGGGGCGGTCGAGAACCTCCTCGTACGTATCCCAGGCCGCCAGCTCGGCCTCCAGATCGTCCTCCTCGGCAGCGGGCGCCGGCGGTGCGTCACTCCACAATGCCTCCAGAGCATCATCGCACGCCTCGAGCACGTCGTCGGGCAGGGGCCTCGACAGATCCAGATGAACCGGCTGCGCCCCCGCCCGGACCAACTCATCGGTCCACCCCGCTCGCCGAGCGGCCTCCGCACCCTCCTGCTCCTCCCGAGGCCAGCCCGAACGATCGACGAGAACCAGCAATTCGTCGTTGCCGATACCCGCCCGAAGCGCCCGGATCAGCTCTCCCTGGACCTCCCGCTCGGCCGTCTGATCCAGCCGGAACACCAGCACGGCGCACCGATGCCGTCCGTCGAAGTCGGACCACTGTTCGGTCTCGAGCAGCGCGCTGGCCTGATCCCCGTAGGCCAGGGAGTCCGCAAAACACACGTCACCGCGAGCGCCGAAAAGGGTGTGCAGCAACTCCTCGACGCGGTCTGCGTGCTCCGGCGGCAGGTCATGACCGTGGGCAGCGACCACAGCCGTTCGGTCCTCCCCCCGTCCCGCGGACAACAACCGGCGAAAGTATGGGGCGCCGAGCTCGACCGGCAGCGCGCGACTCAGGCGCCTAATCCGCAGCGCACTCCAGGCTGTCAGCAGCGCACGAGGCAGAAGCACGAACAACAATCCGGTCACCGCCGAGAAGTGAAACCAGACCGCAGCGTCTGCCGCCTCACCGACCTGGGGCGTCGGCTGCTGCAGCACTGCGGCCGCGGGTGCAAAGATGAACCCGAGCAAGGCGTTGACCTGTTCGGCCGTCAGAAATGTCGACTCCCAAGCCACCTGATACTCGACGATCAGCCCGCGATAGTACATGCCGGCCAGGTTGCCGATGACCAGGGTCGCGGCCAGGATGTGCAGATGTCTCGCGGAGCGCAGCTGCATCAGCGGCGCAGAGGTGCGCAGCCAGAGCGACCAGAATCGCCGGAAGCTGCCGCCAGCCACCTGTCGATGCTCTCCCTGAAGGGCGGTGACGACTCGGATCAGGCGCTCGCCGAGCCAGCGCACGGTCGTGCGGACTCGGGTATCGGGGTTGCGCGGCTGGACCGGCGCCAGGCCGACGCACAGCGGATACAACAAGATCCCGGCGTAGACCAGCAGGTTCCAGGCGACCAATCCCAGCAACGGGAAATTGAGAGCGCTGATCGTCTTCTCCCCGGCCAGCGGGTTGGCCAGGAATCCGAGCAGCAGGGCCAGCAGGACCAGCAACGCCAGGTGCAGGCGAGAGCGCAGCAGGTCCCCGCTCTCGATCAGCGACAGACCAGTCACTCGCTCTCGCAACTCTTCGAAAAGACGCCCCGCACGGAAGGAGATCAACCGCGCCTCGTCGTTGCCGCACCGCTCTCGAGCCGCCTCCGAGGCGTTCACACGCTCTTCTGGCGAGATCAATGTTCCTTCCGGATCCCGCTCCTCGAAGGCTCGAACCAGCAGCACTTTGCGCGCCTCGCCCTCGCCCCAGTAGGCTCGCTTGGGGACCTGTGAAATTGGCGTCATGGGCTAGAATCCCAACTCATAGACGTCCGACTCCCGCGCCAGGACGACACGCACCTCCTCGATCGGCTGATACGGACCCTGATCGAGCACCTGCCGCAGGGCATAGCCGAACTCGGCCGTCGACAAGGCATCGGAGCCGATCGCCAGCCGAGGAAGGGCCACCGTGCGTGCCGAGAGCTTCCCGGCCTCGAGCAGAGCGCAGCGGATCGTGCCGGCGACGAGCTCGACGGTGCTGTCGTTGAACGCCGTGATGACAACCAGGTGAAAGAGGTAGCTCGCGCTCAGCGACCCACCTCCGGTGCGGACAACCGAACCGGCGGCGAAAAACGCCTTCTCAGTCCCCGCCAGATGGGCCTGGAGCTCCTCTTCCACCGTGGCGCCCCCCCGCTGCAGGATCGACTTGCTGACATCGTCCGACATGCTGAGGTGGCCGTCCGCGCCGCAGAGCAGGACATCGACCGCTTGATCACGGATATCACCCTGTTCGACCACGAGCCGCATACCTAGAGCTTACCCGATCGATTGGCGGGAGGCAGCAGAGTATCGACTCGGCCCACACGAGAGTTGACCCGCAGAGACTTCCGCGATCACTCCAACGAGGCCCCTATTGAGGGGCTAGAGCCTGTTTGGGGCAGCTCGGCCTGCAGATTCGGCCCCTCACTGGCGGACCAGCGGCACGCTCAGGCTGAAGATAAATGTATGCTGTGGTCCCAGCCCGACACCCACCTCACAGCCAAGCACTTCGGCCACACGCTGCGTCAGCGCCAGCCCGATACCACAGTGCACGCCGGCGGCCGACCGGGCCGCGTCCTTGCGCCAGAAGCGCTCGAAGACGTGACTCAGGTCGGCGCTGGTCAGAGTGCACCCCGTGTTGGAAATGACGAGCTTCAGCCGATCGACCATCCGCTCGCCGCCGATCGTGATGCGTCCCATCCGGTCCGCATAAGAGATCGCGTTATCCAGAACATTGGTCAGGATCATCGAGAGGTACTCCGGGTCGGACTCGCAGCGCCAGCCCCCATCGAGCTGGGTTTCCATGCTCAACTCGCGTTCTTCCGCCCGTGGAGCCAGGGGTTTCCAGCACTGGGCCACCAACTGGCCGAGGTCTACGCCGACCACGCCGGGTGTGATCCCACCCGCGTCCAGCCGCGCCAGCATCAGCAACTGCTCCACCATCGACTGCTGACGTTTGGTCAACAGTAGCGTGTCGTCGAGCGCCTCGCGATACTCGCTGCCGTCGCGCTCTCGGGTCAACGCAACCTCGAGCGTCGCCCGCATGCCAGCCAGTGGCGTGCGCAGTTCGTGCGCGACATCGGCCGTGAATGAACGCTCGCGCTGAAACGCCGCCTCCAGCTTGGCCAGCAGGTCGTTCAGCCGAACGCCGACTCGCTGTACTTCGATCGGCATCCGGGCAATCGCCAGGCGAGCCGCCAGATCCCCTTCATCGAGATCCGCGATCTCGTCCGCCATCTGGCCCAGCGGGCTCAGCCCGCGCCCCACGACGATGAAACCCAGCAGCCAGGCCAGCAAGACGGCCCCGAGCCCGACAGCCGGAACCAGCCAAGCAATCCGCCCCAGCTGTTCTTCCAGTTCGACCGTCCCACTCGCAACGACCAGCACGATCAGCCGGACCGGCTCGTCCGGCATATCTTCATCCGCGAAATCTTCGTCCGGATCATCCCCCCTCCGTTCGTCATCGTGACGGTCCCGACGCAGCCGGATCCGCAGGATCAGCGCGCGACCGGGGCGACCATCGGGTAAGTCCACCGAGCGAATCTCCAGCTCGGGTCCGGTAGGTCCCGGCGTGGGCCCCAGACGACCCGGACCAAGCGACGGGGAACGTTCCCGGTCGTGTCCGTCTTCCCAGAACTGGAAGTAGTGGGGACGCTTGAGGCGGCTGAACTCCGGCATCTTCTGCTCCTCGAAGTTCAGCTGGGGCTCATCGTCGTCCCACCGAAGCAAGGAGGACAGCGCCCGGGCCCGTGCCGTCAGGGAGGCGTCGAAGCTATCGGTCAGCGAGCGAGAGACCGAGAGATAGACGATCGCCCCAAAACCCACCACGAGGATCGTCAGGGCGCCGACGACCCCGACCAGCAGGCGGCCGCGCAGCGACCTCATCGATCCATCACCTGCAGCGAATAGCCGCGCCCGCGATGGGTGTGAATCAACCGGGGAGCGCCGTCTCGCTCGACCTTCTTGCGCAGGTAGCTCACGTAGACGTCCACCACGTTGCTGCTGCTGTCGTTGTTGAAGTCATAGAGGTGCTCCCAGATATCGGTTCGGCTGACCACCTCGCCGCTGCGGAGCGCGAGATACTCGAGCAGCGCATACTCCCGCGCCGTCATCTGGATCTCCGCTTCGCCGCGCCAGACACGCTGGCTGACGGTGTCGACCTTCAAGTCGGCAACGGTCACCTGCGGGTTCTTCTGTTGATAGCCTCGGCGAACGAGAGCCCGCACGCGAGCCAGCAGCTCCTCGAAGGCGAACGGCTTGACCAGGTAGTCATCCGCTCCGCGATCCAGACCGACGACCCGGTCGTCGACCGTGTCCCTGGCGGTCAGGATCAACACATGGGTCTCGACCCCCTCGCTGCGGATTCGGTCGAGAACCGTCAGCCCATCGATTCCTGGCAACATCAGATCCAGAATGATCACGTCGTACTGATTTCCCGTCGCATACCACAGACCCTCTTCACCGTCAGCCGCCACGTCCACCGCGAAACCGGCCTCGGCCAGACCCTTGGCCACCGACTTGCGCAGCAACGGGAAATCTTCGATGAAGAGGGCTCGCATGCTACCGGCTAGTCCCGCTTGTCGTCCTGCCCGTTCTTGGGGGATTGCGCATCCTTCTTGCCGTCCTGCTCCTGCGGAGCTCTCGCATCCTCCTCCTCTTCCTCCGACTTCTCGTCCTCTTCCCCTGCCGCCTCCTCGGTGTCCCACTCGGGGCCTTCGAGGACGGTGCCGTCGGCCTTGACCACCATCTCGCCATGGCTAGCGCCACGGACGAGCCTCACCGCGAACACCGTCATGGGCTCTGCCAGACTGATCGACTGAACCCTGGCACGAATCTCCTCCAGTCCGATCGCCTGGATCACCGCACCCGGCGCCTGAGCGCGAAGCGCCGACATCACTTTGCGTGGAACCGACTCGAAAGGGGTCCTCCGGCGCACGATCAAGATCTTGTCCTCGGCGCCGAGGAGCACCTGGGTCTCCACCCCGCGACGGAAAAGCGCGACCCGCAACAACGCACCCCCCAGCTCCCGGTGGTGCTGGACGTCCCCGACCGCGGCGCCGGGGAAGACCTTGGCCAGCTCGGCCTGGGCCGATTCGCTCAGTACCGCTGGCCCCTCGTCCTCATCGCGATCATCGTGCTCATCGCGATCATCGCGATCCTCGTGCTCGTCACGATCCTCGTGCTCGTCACGATCCTCGTGCTCATCGCGATCCTCGTCATCATCGCGATCATCGTGCTCGTCGCGATCATCGTGCTCGTCGCGAT
>CAZANL010000124.1:0-9816 GCA_964486115.1 uncultured Planctomycetota bacterium | reverse complement strand
ACCCCGCGGCTGAGTTGACGACCTGCTATGGTGGGCCTATACTCCCATCCAAGAGCAGGCCAGCCCCGAGTTGGCAGTTCGCCCACCGGCACCTCGTCGAGAAGTGACCCGTAGCGGTCACCCCCACCGCCCGACGTAATCGCGCAGTTGTCGGGATCACGAGAAGCGCTTTCAACCTACTCCATCAGCAGGATGGACTATGGCTGCTTCTCGGAAGAAGAAGTCGCACAGCTGCTCGGAATGGGATCTAGTCGCCGAGTTTCCCGACGGCTTGAAGCTGCTCTACCTCGACCAGCATTCCCGCGCCGACCTGGCCAAGTTGATCAAGGCCGTGTGGACAGAACAGCGCAAGCGAAAGCGGCGAGGCGACCGACACGACTACGCTCTCCGCACCCCCATCGAGCCGGATGAACTCGTACATGACACACGCTCGTGACGGCGTGGCGAGAACGGCATCAGAAACAACGCCACGACCGGCATCAGAATTCGCACACCGGCATCACGTCGATCCCGGATAGTCTTACCAAGCAAGGACTTACGAAGGCACGATCTCATCGCTGCGGGCTTGGGAAGCCAATGCTCTACCACTGAGCTATGCCCGACAAATTCGAAACCACACAGCGGGGTGAGAATGATATTTTGGACTACTTCTCAATAATGTCGCCCGATGGAGTGGGTGTGAATTATCACCGCATCAAGGTTGAGAGTTCTCACTCAGGAGGCGACAAGCCTTCAAGGGCCACTTGCGGCACCTTTGGTGAACTGGCTATTCATATAAAAGCCATTGAAGCATCGAAGCTCTTCTGGACTGCGGTCGGATTCGAGTTGGTACACGAGGACACGACCCCTTGGAGCTGGTGTCTTATGAAAGACAACCCAATCACCCTCGGGCTTCATGAGGCCAACGACTTTACAGAGGCTGGCCTGACCTATTTTGATGACGATATCAAAAGCAGGGTGCACGAACTCGAAGCCAAAGGCTTGACCATTGAAAGCGGCGAAGACTTCAAGATGCGCTCACCAAGCGGGCAGCAGGTATTTTTGTTTCAAAACGAGTAAATCCCAAATGGCAAGAGCTAGAAAATCCGATCGCAGCTCCTGAATACGGGCCGCCTAATTCATCCCACCGCGAATTTGCGGGCCGGATGAATGACGAGTTTGCGTTCACGGACATGGATTGGCGTGAACGGTCGACGTCCACCCAGGGCATAACGTTCGGCCTGTTTTTTGGAACGGAACCCGTTGGAATCAGCACCGCTGCCCGTGGGAAAAACCAGCCGGACGCCACCCGGGCGCACCTGGTGGGAAGTTACATCCGTCCGGAACACCGAAGGAAGGGGTTCTCCCGTCTTTTCTATGACGCGCGTATCGCCTGGGCCCGCGAACAGGGCGATATCGGTACGCGGCCCCGAGAGCCCCTCAGGTCGCTCAGCCAGCCTGGATGACCCCCAGCACCTGTGCGGCCGCATCGGTGACCGCGGTCCCGGGTCCGAGGATCAGCTGGACGCCGGCCTGCCGCAGCGCCTCGTGGTCCTGGGGCGGAACCACCCCACCCACCACGACGGCCACCTCGGCAGCCCCCAGCGTATTCAGCGCTTCGATCAGCTGAGGCACCAGCGTCTTGTGCCCTGCGGCCAGGCTGGACACCCCCACGACATGCACGTCGTTCTCGACCGCCTGGCGCGCGGTCTCCTCGGGAGTGCTGAACAGTGGTCCGACATCGACGTCGAAGCCCAGGTCGGCGAAGGCCGCAGCGATGACGTGGGCCCCTCGGTCATGGCCATCCTGCCCCATCTTGGCCACCAGGATACGCGGGCGGCGACCGTGCCGCTCGCCGAACGCGACAACCTGGCGGTGCACCTGGTCGAACGCCTCGTCTCCTTCGCAGCCCTTGCTGAACACGCCGCGGATTATCACATTCTCGGCGCGATGGCGCCCGAACACTTTCTCCAGCGCGCTGGATATCTCACCCAACGACGCCCGCACGCGCGCCGCTTCGATCGTCGGCGGCACGAGGTTGACCTGTTCTCGCGCGGCTGCCTCGCTCAACCGTGTGAGCGCCGCCTCGACCGCCGATGGGTCACGCGTCTGGCGCAAGCGCTCGAGCCGAGCGACCTGTTGCCCGAGCACCTGGCTGTTGTCGATATCCAGCACCTCGACCGAATCCCCCTCCGCCGGCGCGTAGCGGTTGACGCCGACGATCGTCTCGACTCCCTGGTCGATCAAGGCCTGGCGCCGCGCCGCCGACTCCTCGATCCGCGCCTTGGCCCAGCCCGACTCGACCGCCTGCCGCATCCCGCCGCGCTCCTCGACCTCCGCGATCAGCGCGCGGGCCTGCTCGGCCAGCGACCGGGTCAGCGACTCGACGTAATACGACCCGCCCAGCGGATCGACGACTCGCGGGATCTGGGTCTCTTCCTGCAGGATCAGCTGAGTGTTGCGCGCGATGCGAGCCGAGTCCTCTGTCGGCAGCCCCAGCGCCTCGTCGAAGGCGTTGGTGTGCAGCGACTGGGTGCCCCCAAGCACCGCGGCCAGGGCCTCGATCGTCGTGCGGACCACGTTGTTGTAAGGATCCTGCGCGGCCAGGCTCCAGCCCGAGGTCTGACAGTGGGTCCGCAGCAGCAGCGACTTGGGATTGGTGGGGCCGAACTGTCGGATCGTCTCGGCCCAGATCAGCCGAGCCGCCCGCAGCTTGGCGATTTCCATGAAGAAGTTCATCCCGATGCCGAAGAAGAACGACAGCCGGGGGGCGAACTGATCGATCGCCAGTCCGCGAGCAAGCGCAACTCGGACATACTCAAGGCCGTCGGCCAGCGTGAAGGCCAGCTCCTCGGCGGCCGTCGCACCCGCCTCCTGCATGTGGTAACCACTGATCGAGATCGGGTTGTAGCGCGGCATCTCGGCTGATGCGTGAGCGATGATGTCGCCGACGATTCGCATCGCCGGACCCGGTGGATAGATGTAGGCGTTACGAACCATGAACTCCTTGAGGATGTCGTTCTGCAGCGTTCCACCGAGTTGTTTCTGGGTCGCCCCCTGCTCCTCGCCGGCGACGATGTACATCGCCAACACTGGCAGCACTGCGCCGTTCATCGTCATCGAGACGGTCATCCGATCCAGCGGGATGCCGTCGAACAGGAGCTTCATGTCCTCGACGCTGTCGATTGCCACACCGGCCATGCCGACATCCCCCACCACTCGCGGATGGTCCGAGTCGTATCCCCGGTGAGTCGGCAGATCGAAGGCCACGCTCAGTCCCTTCTGACCGGCGGCCAGGTTCTTACGGTAGAACGCATTGGAGGCCTCGGCCGTGGAGAACCCGGCATACTGCCGGATGGTCCAGGGCCGGCCTGCGTACATCGTGGCATACGGACCGCGGATATAGGGATCCAGACCGGGAAAGCCGGGCGGACTCGAATCCCCTGCGGTGTAGAGCGGCCGGACCGGAATCCCCTCCTGGGATTCCCAGGTCAGGTCCTCCAGCGACTGCCCCCGCGCGGTGGCCTGCTCGACCCAGTCGTCGTATGCGGAGTCGGTGGCCATCTGTGCTAACGTCGACGCTTCGAGTTGCGCCGCTTCATGATCCGTGACCGCGTTTGGCGCCGGCTGACCCGCTGCGATGAGCGGGTCTTGCGTTCGGCCGCGCTGCTGGATGAGCTCTCGTACTGATTGCCGAACAACTCGTGAATCTCGTCCAGCGGATCGCCCGCCTGCCGAGCTCGAGGATCGAAGGCCAGCTCCTTGTTTCCGAGCACGGTGATCTCGATGTCCTCGATCAATTCGTCCGCGCTCTCGTAGCGGATCTCTCGGTCATTGGCCATCATCTTCTCGAGAAAATAATGGATGTGGGGCGAGAGATTACGCACCTTGATCGACTTGATCTCGCGCTCGAGCGTACCCTTGGCGATCAACTCCTGCAGGTTGACGTTGTCGAACGGTATCTCGCCAATCACCATGTGGTACAGCGTCGCGCCGAGCGAGTAGATGTCGCTTCGGACATCACACACTCCCTGGCCTCCGACCTGCTCAGGGCTGATGTACTGCGCGGTGCCCATTGTCCAGCCTTCTTGCTCCTCGTCCGCGCTGATCGCAAACCCCAGGTCGCACAGCTTGATCGTCCCCTGGCTGTCGACCAGGATATTGCCGGGCTTGATATCCCGATGAGTGATTCCCTGGGTTGCCATGTAGTTCAGCGCCCGCGCCACCTGAACGATGATGTGCAGCGCCAGATCTTCCGAGAGCAGGCCCTTGGCATCGATCACGGACTTGACCGACACGCCCTCGACATATTCCAGCGCCATGTAATACAGATTGTTGGATTGATTGGTGTCGTAGCCAGCGACGATGTTCTCGTGGTTCAGACTCTGGACCAGCTCCCCCTCCTTGACGAACCCGTCGACGAGGCGCTGGACTCTGGTGTGGTGCGGATAGAGGATCTTCATCGCGCAGATCAGGTCGTCTTGGAGACGACGCGCGCGATAGACCATCGACGTGCCACCTCGCCCGATCTTCTCCTCGATCTCGTATCCATCGATCGCGCGACGGTGGCTTTTCTTATCCAACTCCAACCCCACGCCATCCCCGGTCTGGAGGAAGTTGACGTGGCGCTCGGTCAGGTAGCCCTTTTTGACAAAGACCTTGAGCAAGGGGATTTCTTTCCCCTTCTCATCGAGGTACCTCTGCTGAAGCCGCACACACTCTTCAACCTGCTCCATCTCCAGCAGGCGGTGGCGAATGGCTCGTTTGGCTAGCGCGAGTTCAAGGTTGGTTGCCAAGCTGCCCTCATTCAAACCCATAGATGGCCAAGCACTTACGGAATGGTAGCTTCTGGCTCTCATTCCGTCAACAGCAGCCGGAGCGGTGTGCTGCCTCCAGCGTGACCCACGGCTTTGACAGGCCCCGGCCACGGAGCAGAGACCGAAACACGATCCGCCATCCCCGGGCCAGCCCCGAACACCGAACCGCCAACTGCTCCACAAACCTCACCCGGCCATATCCTTACGGCGAAAACAGGAGTCTGTCAGCCGAAACTGATTCACCGGCGTCGTCTCGATTGCTCCATCGACGAAACGGACGGTCCACGATATAGTGTCGCGCCATGGCTCGGCACAGAAGAGGCAGCAGGATCGGCAAGTACCGACTCGAGAAGAAACTCGGGCTCGGCGGGTTTGCCACCGTATGGAGCGCGCGCGACATGGTCGAGCAGCGCTGGGTTGCGCTCAAGATCCCCGACCCCAACTCGATCGAGGAGAAGTTCCTGCTCGAGGAGATTCGCATCGGCGCCTCGATCGACCATCCCAACGTGCTGCAGATCCGCAACGCGAACAAGGTCGATGGCCGCTATCTGCTCGCGATGGACCTGGCGATCGAGTCCCTGGAAGATCGCATGAGCCGACGGATCTCCACCAGTCGAGCAATCAGCTACGTGCATCAGCTGCTCGAGGGCCTGGCTTACGCCCACACTCTGCAGATCGTCCACCGCGACATCAAGCCGTGCAACGTCTTGATCTTCGATGACGACAACGTCCGCCTGGCCGATTTCGGGCTGTCGATCATCTCGAAGCGCACGCTGATCTCGGCCAGTTCCTCGGGAACGCGAAACTACATGGCGCCCGAGCAGGCGCTCGGCCACCCGGGTGCGACCTCGGACGTCTTCGCACTGGGGCTGGTGATCTATCAGATGCTGACTGGCGCACTGCCTCGCTTCCCCTACGAGTGGCCCTTTCCACGCAAGCAGAAGCTGCGTCGCAAGGTCCCGCGCGTCTTCATCGACTGGCTGCGCAAGGCAACGCAGCCCAACTTCAAGCACCGACATCGCGACGGGATTCAGATGCTGGCAACGTTCGAGCGGCTGCTGCCGACGATTCGCCGCTTCATCGACCCGAGCGCCCGAGCCAAGAAACGGCAAGTCAAGATCGGCAAGTGGCGCAACCTGCGACACAGTGAGTGCAAGCGACTCCACGGCAAACGCCTGTTCCTGCGCTACGTCTGTCCGACCTGTCACGGTCCGATCAGCGAGCACATGATGTGCTGTCCCTGGTGCGGACTGACCGACATCCACTTCATCGGCGCGACCGCCTTCCCGCACTATCACGACCTGTGCGGCCGCGGACTGCTGGCGGAGTGGCTCTACTGCCCCTGGTGCTGGGCCCCCCATCTTTCGGGCTTGGCAGACGGAAAGATTCGAAAGAACGTCCGCTACAAGACCAGCTGCGAGAAGTGCAGCAGCCCGATGATAGAGGGTATGCGGTACTGTCCGTGGTGTCACGCCAAGCGCAAACAGCCGGTCAAGATCGAGACCCTGCCCAACGAGTGCCGCAGCTGCCGCAGCGCGGTGACACGGGAGTTCTGGGACCACTGCCCCTGGTGCACCAAGCCGCTGTGATCGCCCTGTCAACCGTCTGGCGCGCGCTCCCGGGCAGCCATCTGCCCGGCCACGTTTCCCGGACCCGGCCCACCAGCTGCCGGCGGGTCGCCGAGAGTGGATTCCAGCACCGCTAGATCACTCGTCTCACATGGATCTTCAGCTAGCTCTCCGACTGACCTTGATCTGCACACTGGCCCTGACGCCTGGCTGCGCAAAGGAAACCAACATGACCCGACCCGATCCCCCGATCGCCAAACGCGTGCCACACGAGCTGGTGACCCACGGCCACAGACGCGTCGACCACTATTACTGGCTGCGCGACGACAAACGGGAAGACGAGGAGATCCTGGACTACCTGCGCGCGGAAAACGCGTACACAGAGAGTGTTCTGGCGAAGACTCGGCAACTCCAGGACACGCTGTTCAAAGAGATCAAGGACCGGATAAAAAAGGACGATGCGTCGGTCCCCTACCTGCTGCAGGGGTACTGGTACTACACGCGATTCGAGACCGGCAAGGAGTATCCGATTCACTGCCGCAAGAAGGGTTCGCTCGAGGCGACCGAGGAGATCCTGCTCGACGCCAACATCGAATCGACCCAGCACGATTACTACAGCGCGTCCAACCTGCAGGTCAGTCAACGCAACGACATCCTGGCCTATGCCGAGGACACACTCAGCCGGCGGATCTACACCATCCGCTTCAAGCATCTGGCCACTGGCCAGGTGCTTGCCGACCAGCTGCCCGGCGCCTCCGGCGCGCTGGCCTGGGCGGCCGACAACCGCACCCTTTATTACGTCAAGCGAGACGCCACGACGCTGCGGGCCCACCAGCTGTGGCGCCACCAACTGGGTGCCGATCCGGCGAAGGATCGGCTGGTCTACGAGGAAACCGACGACACCTTTTCGATCGGCATCCACCGAAGCAAGAGCCGCCAATACCTGATCCTGTTCAGTAGCTCGACGCTGGTCACCGAAGCCCGGGTGCTGGCGGCCGATGACCCGACCGGCGAATTCGCACCTTTTCTGCCCCGCGAGGCCAATCACGAATACTCCATCGGCCATGCCGGAGACCAGTTCTACATCCGCACCAACTGGAACGCCCAGAACTTCCGGCTGATGTCGGCCACCCTGGCCCAGAGTCAGGACCGAACCCACTGGAAAGAAGTGATTCCCCAGCGCAGCGACGTTCTGCTCGAGGATTTCGAGCTGTTCAAGGATCACCTCGTCGTCAGCGAGCGGACCAACGGCTTGCTCGGCATCCGCATCATTCCCTGGGAGGATCCGTCGAGTGCGCACCAGATAGAGTTCGGCGAGTCGGCCTACACGGCCTATCCCGGTCAGAACCCCAGTTTCGACACCCCGGTCCTGCGCTATCACTACCAGTCGTTGATCACGCCCAGCTCGATCTACGACTACGACATGAACTCCCGGGAAACATGGCTGCGCAAGCAGGACGAGGTCCTCGGCGGCTACGACCCGCAGGACTACCACAGTGAGCGGATCTGGGCCACGGCTCGCGACGGCGCGCGGGTTGCGATCTCGATCGTCCACCGCAAGGACCTCGATCGCTCCATGACGCAGCCGCTGTACCAGTATGGGTACGGTTCTTACGGCGCCTCGATGGACCCCGGCTTCTCGGCCGCCCGACTCAGCCTGCTCGAGCGCGGAATGATCTATGCCATGGTCCATATCCGCGGTGGTCAGGAAATGGGCCGCCAATGGTACGAGAACGGCAAGCTGCTCAACAAGCGCAACACCTTCAGCGACTTCATCGACTGCAGCAAACACCTGATCCAAAACAGGTACACCACAGCCCAGCAGCTCGTGGCGGTGGGTCGGTCGGCCGGAGGCCTGCTCGTCGGGGCCGTGGCCAACATGGCGCCGGAACTCTACAAGATCGTCATCGCCGGAGTGCCGTTCGTCGACGTCGTGACCACGATGCTCGACGAGTCGATTCCACTGACCACCTTCGAGTATGACGAGTGGGGAAACCCCAACGAGAATACCTACTATGACTACATGCTCAGCTACTCGCCCTACGACCAGGTAGAAGCCCGCGCCTATCCGCACATGCTGGTGATGACCGGACTTCACGACTCTCAGGTCCAGTACTGGGAGCCAGCCAAATGGGTGGCCAAGCTACGCCATCACAAACATGGGGACAGCCTGTTGCTGCTGCACACCAACCTGGACACGGGGCATGGAGGCGCCTCCGGGCGATTCCGGCGCTTCCGCGAAACAGCGCTGGAGTTCGCCTTCATCCTGGATCTACTGAAGCAGCCCGAGTAGGAGAGCACCCCGCGGCGGGTGCGCAGCCGCGCCAACAGCGACCCGCGAAAGCAGCGGGGCGCTGGCGAGGTTGCTGGAAGCCACTATAATGCGCCGAACTCAACGGGAGGTCGTCGGCATGCGGATCGGGGTCACTGGTAAGAACTGCTCGGGCAAGGATACGGTCGCGGAGTTGCTGGTGGAGAAGGGCTTTTACCATCACTCGCTGTCCGACATCATCCGCGACGAACTGTCCGCCCGGGGACTGGATGCCACACGGGACAACCTGATCCAGGTCGGTAACGAGCTGCGCGAGTCGAACGGCGCAAGCATCCTGGCCCAACGGACCGAAGCCAAGCTGGAGTCGGACAGAAACTACGTGATCACCTCGATCCGAAATCCGGGCGAGGTCGACCTGCTGCGACGCTCGCCCAAGTTCCTGCTGATCTCGGTCGAGGCTCCGATGAGCGCACGCTACGAGCGCAGCGTCGGACGCGATCGTGTCGGCGAGGGCCAGCTGAGCGTCGAGGAATTCACGGCCAATGAAGCCCGCGAACAGAGCAGCAACCCCAAACAACAGCAGCTGGACAAGGTCGGCGAGCTGGCGGATCTGACGATCTGCAACAACGGCACACTGGAACAACTGCAGGCCAAGCTGGACGAGACGCTCCAGGAAGTCCTACGCCGAATGCCACCGCAGCGGCCCAGCTGGGACGAGTACTTCATGCGGATCGCGATCGAGGTCAGTTCCCGCAGCAACTGTATCAAGCGGAAGGTTGCCGCGATCGTGGTCAAGGACAAGCGGATCATCTCGACCGGCTATAATGGCACACCGCGCGGCACGACCAACTGCGACGAAGGGGGCTGTCCTCGCTGCAACAGCTTTGCGGCCAGCGGCACGGCCCTCGATGAGTGCACCTGCTCACACGCTGAGGAGAACTCGATCGTCCAGGCCGCCTACCACGGGGTCTGCGTCAAGGATTCGAGCATCTACACCACCTTCAGCCCCTGTCTGATGTGTGCCAAGATGATCATCAACTCTGGCATTCGAGAGGTGATCTTCAACGCGGAATATTCGCTCAACAACAGCGCCAGCGCACTGCTGGTCGAGGCCGGCGTCGTTCTGCGGCAACACAAGCTCTAGCGGAACATCGTCCCGCCGGACTGGATCAGCAATCCG
>CAZANL010000123.1:0-10033 GCA_964486115.1 uncultured Planctomycetota bacterium | reverse complement strand
CGTGACCGGCGACTCGCGGATCGGCGAGGGTCAGGCCCAGACCCGGACCCGCAAGGAGCTGATCGTGCGGCTGCAGGCGCCGCGCTTTTTCACCGAGCGGGACGAGGTGGTGCTCTCGGCGGTGATCAACAACAACCTGGCGAAAGCGCAGCAGGTGACCGCGCGGATCGAGGTCAGCCCGCTGCTCCAGGCGATCGACACCAAGCCGCGCAAGATCACGATCAAGGGCAACGGGGTGGCTCGGGTCGACTGGCGGGTCAAGGTGGTGGGCGAGGGCACGGCCACGGTGACGATGTTCGCGCAGGGGCCGTCCGTCTCGGATGCGATGCGCAAGACCTTCCCGGTCTACGTCCACGGTATCACCAAGTTCGTGGCCCGCAACGGCGCGATCACCGGGGACAAGCCGACGGACAGCCGGACCGTCAGCCTTCGCGTTCCGGGAGAGCGGCGGGTCGAGTCGACCCGCTTGACGGTCCAGCTGACGCCGTCGCTGGCCTCGGCGATGCTCGATGCGCTGCCCTACCTGGCCAGCTATCCCTACGGCTGCATCGAGCAGACGCTCTCCCGCTTCGTGCCGACGGTGGTGGCCAAGCGGACGCTGAAGGACCTGGGCATCGACCTCAAGGAGCTGGCCGGCAAGCGGCGCGAGATGAACGCCAAGCACCTGGCCAGCCGGCCATGGAGCCGCTTCGGCAAGGAACCCGTCTTCTCCGGGGCGGTGCTGGACGACATGGTACAGGCCGGCCTGCGGCGGGTCTACGCCTGGCAGAAGTGGGATGGTGGCTGGGGCTGGTGGTATGGCGGCCCGTCCGACATGTACATGACGGCCTACGCGATCTATGCGCTGCAGCTGGCCAGGGAGTCGGGCCTGTCGATCCGGGCGGGAGTGGTCGAGCGCGGCTTGAAGCTGCTCGAAAAGCAGGTCACGGGTGACACGAGCCTCTACCGCCGGGCATTCATGGCCTATGTCCTCTCGCGCCAGGGGCGCCTGGCCGGGAAGGTGATCGACCGGCTGTACCTCAAGCGGGACAAGCTGAACCTGTACGGGCAGGCGATGGTCGCGCTGGCGCTGGCCAACATCGGCGACAAGAAGCGGTCGAACATCATGATCGACAACTTCGACGACCACGCCAAGGTGGACACCGACAACAACACGGTTCGCTTCATGGGTGAGACCAACCAGTGGTGGTACTGGTACAACGACGAGGTGGAGGCCAACTCCTGGATCCTACGGGCGTACCTCAAGATCCGTCCGAAGACCCGCTACGGTCCGATGCTGGTCAAGTGGCTGCTCAACGGCCGCAAGGGAATGCGCTGGAAGTCGACCAAGACGACGGCCTTCGTGATGTTCGGGCTGGCCGAGTGGATCAAGGCTTCCGACGAGCTGAATCCGGAGATGCGGTTGACCGTCAAGCTGGGCGACAAGGTGCTGCGGACGATCGACGTCTCGCGCAAGAACGTGCTGACCTTCGACAACAAGATCTATCTGCACGGCGAGGATGTGCCTTCGGGCGAGCATCAGCTGACGATCGAGAAGTCGGGCAAGGGCAACGTCTACTTCGGCACCGGCCTGGAGTACTTCACCCTCGAGGAGGACATCCAGGGTGCCGGACACGAGATCTTCATCAAGCGGCGCTACTACAAGCTGATTCCGCAGGTCAAGAAGATCACCGTCGGCGATCACAGCGAGAAGCGGCTGACCTACAAGCGGGAATTGCTGAGCAACGGCGTCAAGCTGAGCAGCGGCCAGCTGGTCGAGGTCGAGCTGGAGATCGACAGCAAGAACGACTACGAGTATCTGTGCTTCGAGGACCGCAAGCCGGCCGGCCTGGAAACGGTCGCGGTCAAGAGCGGCTACTTCTACAAGTCGGGTCTGTCGTTCAACCGCGAGCTGCGCGACGAGAAGGTGGTCTACTTCGTCAACTGGCTGCAGCAGGGCAAGCACACCTTCAAATACCGCATGCGGGCTGAGATCCCCGGCACGTTCCACGCGATGCCCACCCTGGGCTACGCGATGTACGCGCCGCGGGTCAGGGGACTGGCCGACGAGTTCCGGGTTTCGGTTACCGACTGAGGTCTGGCTGGTTTTCCGGGTGGGGCGAGGCCAGAATGACTCGTCCCATCGGCGGGATTTTTGACCTTCTGCCATCCGCAGCATCGCATACACTGTTCGGCGCTGCGCGCTGAACTGATGGTGGGAAGCCGGTAGACCGCGTGCCGTATGTCTTCGCTGACGAAATCGAGGCCTTGGTCAGATGATTCGATTCCTAAAGCTGTTGCTGAGCACCCTGCTGGTGGCCGGTTGCTCCACCGGATCGCGATTGCAGCTGGTTCAGTCGGTGCCGGTGGAGACCACTGGGCTGGCCCAGCCGGACCTGCCGCAGGCGCAGTCGGTCTGGCTGGAGATGATCGACGGAGCGACCCGCTCGATCGATCTGTGTCAGTTCTATGCCACCGCGAAACCCGGAGGCGCCCTCGAGCCGGTCATCGAAGCGCTGCGCCAGGCGTCGGGGCGCGGTGTGCACATCCGGATGCTGGTCAGCGACAGGCTGCTCGAGCCATCCAAGGAGACGCTCGAGCGCCTCAAGGAGTTCGTCGAGGTGAAGGTCTTGGACCTCAGCAAGGTGAGCGGCGGGATCATCCACACCAAGTACTGGATCGTTGATGGTCAGGAGGCCTTCGTCGGTAGCCAGAATTTCGACTGGCGTGCACTGACCCATATTCACGAGCTGGGTATTCGCACCCAGGATCCGGCCGTCGTGCGCGGTCTTTCGGCAATCTTCGAGGCGGACTGGGCCGCTTCGTGGACCGAGGCGACCCTGGTCGGCCCCTCGCCGGACGATCGATCGGTCGAGCTGGTCGCCTCGCCCGAGAAGCTCAACCCTCGCGGTGTTCGCGATGCCCTGACGGCCTTGCTAGAGTTGATCGGCTCCGCTCGCGGGTCGCTGAAGATCCAGCTGCTGTCTTACTACCTCGGCGAACCGGGCAAGGAGTGGCGCGTGATCGACGACGCCTTGCGTGAAGCTGCCGCTCGGGGCGTCGACGTGCGGCTGTTGGTCTCGGACTGGCTCAAGAAGAAGGCCAACGTGGAGCAACTGCTGGACCTGGATCGGGTGAAGGGTGTCGCGGTCAAAGTGGCCTCGATCCCGCAGCACAGCAGCGGAAAGATCCCTTTCGCCCGGGTGATCCATAGCAAGTACATGGTGGTGGACGGCCAGACCCTCTGGCTGGGCACCAGCAACTGGTCGGAGAGCTATTTCACTCGCTCCCGAAACGTGGAATTGATCGTGCGCCGTCCGGCCAGGGTGGCCGCGACGGTGGCGCAGGTGCATGATCGTCTGTGGGGCAGCCGCTACGTATGGCCGATTGCCGCCAGCGCTGGCCGTTGACCTCGCGAGGTTGCGTTCGCTGTTAGTAAACGGTTGGCGGGTTGCTGGACTATCCGAGCGCTACGCTGGCCATTGCCGGGTTACTTCTTGTCCTCCTCGAGGGCCTCGTCGAGGGCGCTGCCGATCCTTTTTTGCTTGTCTGCCTTCTCCCGCTTGGCGAGGTCTGTCAGGCAGCGCTTGATGGCCGACTCGAGGTCGTTTGGCTTGAAACCCCAGGGCCCACGGTCGCCGTAATACAGCAGCTTGCCGCCCTTGTCGACCAGCGCCAGCCGGTCCGGCAAAGCTGCGTAGTCGGTGTCGACGTTCTTGCCGCCGACCTGGTCGACCGCGATCGGCATCGTGATCTTGAGTCCGGCCGCGCAGCTCTTGGCCACGCTGAAGCGTTCGGTAAGGGTGGTGGGCTGCGTGACCTTGGGTCCGCGTCGCGATGGTCGCGGGCCGTCGGTCGGATGGGCCTCGCGGATGTAGACCACCAGGAACTGCACCTTCTTGCCGTACCGCCGGTACAGCTTCTCGAGCGTTGGGACGCTCCGGGTGAAGGGCGGTCAGGTGTAGCTGCCGAAGATCAACGCCACCGGGCGGTCCCTGGCCAGCTCGGAGAGCTTGATCATCCGGTGTTTCTGGCCCTTCTTCTTTTTGATCTGCTTGAAACCCTGCAGCACCGGCAAGGCGAAGTCGGGTGCCTGCTTCCCGACCTTGGCCTTGCCCGAGCGGCTCGTGCGCCCGCGCTGGGCCCAGCTCTCGAGTGGCGCGAGCAACAGCCCGGCCAGGCATAGTGGGATAACGATGAACAAGCGTCTCATGATCTGCTCCTACGAATTGTGTCCTCCGCCACGGATTATCCTAGCACATCCAGACACGGGACAAAACACAGGTCCCGCCGGCCGGGCTTTCCGGATGGGGTCGAGTCATGGTATCGATGCGAATCATACTCACACCCTCCGCGTCGAGTTGCACCTCCCGGGGCAGAAGCAGTGGAGGCTCCAGACGAGTGGGGCAACTGGTGGGACGAGGCCAAGCGTGGCTTCGCCTTCGACAAGCAACCCCGAGGCGCGCGTGGCTCGCAACGATCGGTGGGTTGCCCGCCTCTGTCAGTGGTCCTGCGCCTCCTGCGAGATCCAGGCCGCCAGTCCGTCGGGTGGCCCCGGTAGGATCAGCGGTACCGAGCCGTCGGGTGGCTGTCTGCGTCCGAAGCGCAGTGTGACCATCGGGCCGGAGAGCCCCAGCCGATCGCCCAGTGCGCGTGCGACACGGCCGAAGCTCATGCGGGCATTGATCTCACACAAGGGGTGAAACCCATCGCGGTGCAGAAAGGCGTCGATGCCGACCGGCCCGTCGTAGCCCTGTTCGGCAAGGGCCCGCACGACCGCCACGTAGGTTCGGGTCAACTCTGCGGGTGCGTTGCCCCTGGCAGGGCGGATGCCCCGGAACGCGCCGTTCGGTTCGACCAGCAGCTGGTGAGGCTCCGGGCCACACTGCCCATAGTCGGCGATCCTGTCGAGCCAGGGCTCGAGCAGCAGCTCCCCGTAGGTGGCCAACGCGCTGCCGATACGCCGCGCCAGTGCGCTGTCAGGGGGCCCTGAACCCCTGAGTTGGCCACGCCCGGCGGCCGACAGTGGGGGCTTGAGCACCCACGGGCCCTCGAGTGTTTCGACCGACCGCACCATCCTGGCGCCCGGCAGAGCGCAGCCCATCTTTTGCGCGAGCTCCAGGCCGAAGGCCCGGTTGTTCAGTCGGGCGGTCAGCGCGTCGCACCGGCTCCACGCCAGAGTGGGCTGCCCGGCGGGGTCGATCGGTCCGCTGCGCAACTCTGGGCGCGGCAGTTCCGGCAGGATCGGCAGCCGCCGTGGATCCACCGGCTCGGGGGTCCACAGAACGTCGCCCTCCTCGGCAAAGACCCGCAGCAGCGTGGCTGCTGCGGAGAGGTGCTGTCGCACTCGGTGGGGCAGAGCCACCCCGGCCCAGTCCGCCTCGCAGGTCAGGTTACCGAGGATCCACGTCACGGTCCGACTCTGACAGCAGGCGGATGAACTCCGGATCCATTCCGACCGCCTCTCGCCCCTCCGGATGGAACGTGGTCCCGCGGGCCAGCGCCCCGCGGAGCGGCCAGGTGACGTTCTGGCAGTAGGCTTGCCACATGCTCTGCTCGGGTTGCTTGAGTCGTTCCAGCCAGTACCAGCCGAAGCGCACGTGACCGATCTCGTCGGCATATATCCTGTCGAACAGGAGGGCTGTCTGCTCGTCTTCCGCAGCTCGCGCAGCCTGGGCCAGGTCGAGGCTGTGATCCAGATTCGCATTCTCGAAGGTCAAGCTCATCGCGCAGATGAACTGTAGTGGGGTGGTGAAGTCGGGGACCTTGCCCCAGAAGTAGCCGCTGACCGGAAAATCTCCGAGGCCCACGCCGAAATGGGCCAGGCGGGACAGGAACAGCCGGACATGATCTTGCTCCTCGATCAGTACTCGTACCAGCCCGCTACGAAGATCCGCGGGAGCCTCGGGGAAGGCCAGCAGCGCCCAGGCAAAAAGTTCGACCGCTTGCAGTTCGTGGTTGGCGCAGGCATGTAGCAGGCGGGGGCGCTGGTTGGGGTCGGCCATCGCGCCGACGGCCGGGACCCGCGCCACGGTCGCGGGGCGGATACGTAGCTGGCGGGAACGGGCGGGGCCGGGCAGGCGCAAGGCCGGGCCTGGCTCATCGTCGCTGAGGGGAGTGGATGGGAGTGACAGCTTCTTGTCGAGCGACTCCGCCTCGAGGATCCCGAGCGACAGCTCGCGGTAAGTCACTCGTGGGCCGGTACCCATCCGAGCTTCTTCAAGCGGGCGAGGCGATCCGGCTCGTCGTGAGCGAGCCAGTCGTCCTTCGACAGCATGTGGTAGGCCTGAGCGAAGTAGTCGACCGATTCCTCGTCTCGGCCTAGCGCCAGCAGACACTCGCCCAGCTCCTCGTGAACGAATCCGCTGTCGTGGACCTCCAGCAGCTGGGTCTGCTGTTCGATAGCCTGCTCGAGCTTGCCCAGCGACCGCAGCGTTCGGGCGATGCACCAGCGGGCAATGTGAACCGGCCTCCCCTCCTGGGCCCGGTCTTGGCGGTAGGCCAGCCCCTTCTCGAACTGCACGAGCGCCTCGTCATAGCGCTCCAAGTTGTGATAGGTCCAGCCCAGGTTGTTGTAGAGCGCTGCGGCCCAGCCTGCGGCCCGCTCGCACTCGGTCTGTTCGGCCAGGTCCAGCGCCTTGCGAGCCCACTCGACCTGAGCCTCTTGCGGGGCGGCGAGCGCGAGCATGTGGGCTGCGTCGATGGCGTAGAAGTCCTCGCCCGATGGCTGAGCCAGCTCCAGAGCGCGCTCGAACAGTTCGACCGCCTGTGGCTTCTGGCCCGACGAGTTGAACGTCCGGCCCCGCTCGAGCAGCCAGCGAATCCTCGGCAGTGGCTCGGCCCCGAGCAGGGACTCCGTCTGGTCGAGCATCTCGTGTGCCTCGTCGAACTTGCCCTGCATCCCCAGGGTGCGACCGATCTGAGTCAGCAACTGAGCCAGGTAGGATGGGTTGTCGGCGTCTTTTGCTCTGGGAACCAGGTTGCGGAAAATCCCCTCTGTTTCCGCGGGGTCATTGTAATTCCAGATCGTGTCGAGGTCGGGAAGCGTGTCTTGGCGGGGCATGCTGCAACTGTATCAGACACGGCTTGTCCGGCAACATTTGATAGTATGATGCCGTGGGTCGTAAGGAATCAAACTCGGCACTGGGATGTCTGTTATTGCTGGTCGGGGTCATGGGTGGCCTGGTCTGGTATGAGACACGCCTCGGGCCAGCCCCGCAGCCGATCGGCGCGACGTCCGAGGTCTCTCCAACGGGGGCCAGCAAGCGGCAGGCATCGTCGGTTTTCCCTCGTGCGGAACCGCCTGTTCGGGAACCCCGTGTGCGTCATCCTCAGGGAAAGCCTCCTGTGCCGAGCAGCCCCATCCGGCGGCGACCGGCGCCATTGACGCCGCAGGATCTGACTCGGATCTTCACCCAGATCAATGGGTTTGTCCGGTCGTTCGATTTCGAGCTTGCGTTGAAGAACCTGCGAACGCTGGAGAGCCTCGCCGCGCGCCAGTCCGATTTGGATCGGGTCGCAGAGCGGACACGCCTCACCGAGCAATACCTCGGGCTGCTCGACCGCATGATCGAGTCGATCAAGTCGGGCTTGTTGCGCGGGCATCCGCTCAAGATCGAGGGGCTCGAAGGACTGTCGGTCCGGCTGGTGGACGCGAACCGGCGTGGTTTTCGCGCCAAACTGGCGCAGCGGGGACAGGTCGGTGAGCGCTGGTCCAACATGGCGTATCGTCAGCGCTGGGACCTGCTTCGCCGCATCGGTTTGAGCGGCCGCGAGTGGCTGACCTTGGGGCGGCTGTCCCACGATCTGGACGCCGAAAAGCTGGCGGAGACGTGCCTCGTTCGGGCCTGGGTTGCCGAAGCATCGATGCGACCCGCGATCAGCGAGCTGCTGTCGAATTATCGTCAGCAAACAGCGAGCTGGGTTCTCTACCGCGGCCGGTTCGTCACCCCCGAGGACAAGGAGCATCTGGCGCGAGGCCTGGTGCGGTTCCGCGGCAAGTGGGTCACCACAGAGGACCGGCGACACCTGGCGCGTAACCATGTCAAGCAAGGTGGCAAGTGGATCCCGCTGACCGCGAATCAGCTGCGTTCACGGGGTTACAAGAAAGTCGAAGGACGCTGGCTTTCCCCGTACGAGCAGGTCGACCGCGGCCGTGATTTCACCAACGCCTGGGTTGTCACGACGACGCACTGGCAGGTCAAAAGCAACATCAGTCAGAAGTATGCTCGACGGGTGGCCAACGCTCTGGAGACGGCGTATGTTGCGCATCGAGCCTATTTCGGCCGGCAGCCGACGGGGCGTGAGCGGATGACGATGCTCGCCTTTCGAACGTACGAGGACTATCGCTCTTACTGCAAGAAGGTGGGCAAGCTGGCGCACATCAACGCGTCTGGGTTTTCACCGAGCGAACCTCGCACCGCCTGCGCCTACGACAAGCACAAGAACCGCGACGTGATGTTGCGGACCCTCGTCCATGAGGCGACTCATCTGTACTTTCAGCTGGCTTATCGCACAAACGTTCCCTCTTGGGTGGCGGAGGGGATGGCGACCTACTTCGAAGGGTATCGTGAGAGATCTGGAGGTCGCCTGACGTTTCACCACAAGGCCGCAGAGCGCCTGCGACTGCTCAAATCCGCTCTCGGAAGCCGGCAGACCTTCCCCCTGAAGGAGCTGATGGGGCTGCGGGCTGGAGAACTGCTGAACACCGACGCCACTCGGGCGTTGATGTTCTACGCGCAATGCTGGGGCACGTTCTACTTCCTCCAGAAAACCGCCAACCCGCGCTATCGAGCCGGATTCCAGAAGTTCTTCGCAGGGGTCAGGCGGGGGGCGCGTCCCAACCTGGCCAAGCTGCTGGGCGTCGGACTGGATCGTGTCGATGAGGATCTTCGCCGGTTCATGCTGAAGCAGTGACTGCTCGAGTTCTCTGTCGCGCTGGTGAGATGGATGCTGCTCCTCCTGCCCCGCGCTGTTTTGTTCGTCAGGAACGGCTGGCTGGTGCATTAGGCTGGAGTCGATCGTGCACTGTGGGCCGTGTGGTTTGGACGGTCTGCCATGTGCCTTTGCAAGCCGGACTGGATTGAGCTAAGATGTCGATGGTGTCTGATCCGGAGAGCAGCAAATCACGCTTGATCGAGGACATCGAGGGGCTCTGCCAGAGCCTGGGGCAGGTACACGTCCACTGCTCCGAGCCGTTCCGCGTGTTTTCCCTGGAAAGGCCGACAGACCCCGCGGCGATCCGCGTTCCACGCGCAAGCGACCTGATGTCGCGCGAGGCCATCACCATCTCGGTGAGTGAGAAGGTCTCTGACGCCGCCTCGATGATGCTCGACGGTAACGTCTCCGGTCTCGTGGCGGTCGATGACGCCGGCCGGTTTGTTGGAACTCTGAGCGAGACCGACCTGGTGCGAAGGGTGTTCGGGTCGGGACTGGACCCGGAACAGGTTTCGGTGGAGGAGGTGATGACCTCTCCGCTGCGATCGGTGGGTCCGGATGCGACGATTGGAGCGCTCAGTCAAGCCATGGCGGAACCGGACGTGCAGTGGTTGCCAGTCGTGCAAGACGGGACCTTGCTGGGTCTGCTGGATTTGTCGGATCTGGTGGGTGTGGCGATCTCGATCGGGCTCTGGCGGGCTGTGCGAGACGTGATGCGGACGGACGTCGCCACCGCCTCCCCTGAATGCTCGTTGGCGGACGTGGCTCGGATCATGGCGCAGCGGGAAGTGTGCGAGGTCGTGGTCGTCGAGGAGGGGACGCCGGTAGGTATCCTCACCGAGGGGGACATGGTACGGAAGGCCGGGACAGGCCAAGATCTGGCGGTGTTTTTGGTCTTGGAGGAGATGGCCTCTCCCGTGCTCAGCATCGAGCCCGGTTACGCGATCTGCAGCGCCAGCACCTTGATGAGGAGCAAGCAGGTCCAGCGACTGCTGATCTCTCAGAAGGGCCAGCTGCGAGGTCTACTGACACATCGGGACATCTTCCAGGCGTTCGAGACCGATCTGCAGACCGGTCCCGACCAGGCTCTTCAACGGATCCGGGAATCGCGCCATGG
>CAZANL010000122.1:0-10065 GCA_964486115.1 uncultured Planctomycetota bacterium | reverse complement strand
GGTACAGCGCCAGAGTGCCGTCTGGGTAGGCCAGCAACAGACGGCCCTCGCTCGCCAGTGGTTGGAGTGTCTTTTTGTCCGGCGAGGTGGCCGGATCTTTCGGTACACCGATCGCTTCGGGTAACGGCAGCCTGGTGCTCCACGAGACTCGCAAGGTCGGCAGCGTGATGTGCCGAAGGGTCTGGCCCTGCAGCACGAACAAGGCCTCTTTGCCGAGGATCAATGAAGCGGGTTGGTTGCCCAGCTTCAACGTCTGTCGGGTTTGACGGGTAGCCAGATCCCAGGCCAGGAGCTGGCGCCCGATGTCGCCGACCAGGAGGTAGGCCATGCCGTCTCGCACGAGTAGTTGATGCGCGGTCTCCTCAAAGGTGTGCATCCACTTCTCGCGGCCCGTGTCCAGGTCGATGGCGCTCAAGTGGCGGAAGCGGTCGAGGAGATAGAGCGTCCTTCGGTGGCGGACGGCTCCGGCGTAGTGATCCAGAAAGTTCGAGCGGCGAGTCCCTCCGGTCGGGACCTTGTGCGCGACG
The DNA here is from genome assembly GCA_964486115.1 of uncultured Planctomycetota bacterium. Classification (GTDB taxonomy): domain Bacteria; phylum Planctomycetota; class JACQVV01; order JACQVV01; family CAZANL01; genus CAZANL01. The sequence goes on along the minus strand of CAZANL010000122.1, from coordinate 9,538 downwards.
CTCCAGAGCCGTCGACCGGTTTGCCAGTCGAAAGCGGCGAGCTGGTTGAACAGGCAGAAGACAATTCCCGGTGCGGTCTCGATCAGTGGCCAGCGCTCACCGTGGTGGTTGGGGCGGCTATCCCAAACGTGAGTCGAGCTCGCCGCACCCTTCGCGACACTATTGCGCCAGATCAGTTGGCCGGTGCGCAGGTCCAGGCAATGGAGCAAGCCGGTCAAGTCGACGGCATAGAGTCGTTCGCCGAGGATCGCTGGCGGGTGGAACATTGTCTGGGGAGCGTGGCGCCACAGCTGTACGCCGTCAGCGATGCGGTGACAGGTGATGCCATGTCCGGCGTACGCCACCCGGTGTCCGTCAGAGGCGAGTGCGTGAGAGTTGACACCGACGCGGACATTGACGGCAATGACCTGCGGGTCGGCTGTCAGGACACCCAGAAGACGTCCGCTGGGCAGGTCGACAATGCGAATCTTCGGGGGGGTACCCGCCAGCGCGAGCAGCTTATTACCGATCTGCAAGGGCAGGGATGGCGGGCCTTTTTCTCCGATCCGGGACAGTTGGTGTTGCCAGGATATGATCGGGTCAGACGGGAGCCTGAGGGGAGGGGGCGTCGGGCGTTTCTGGGGTCGCTGTTTTGTCGGGGCTGCCTTGCTCCGCCCCAGGCGGATGAGCTGTTGCCTGGCCCAGATCGACGTCGAGAGACGTCGCTGGCCTGCAAGCGGTATGGTACCCGGGTAGGCTAGCAGAGTGCGGTAGAGGTCCACGGCCCGGGTCACCTGTCCGGAGCTCTCCAGCTGCATCGAAATTGTGGAAAGCAGCTCAGCGCGCTCGATCGGCGACTCCGCCAGATCGAGTGCGGAAAGGAGACCGGTCAAGGGGGTGCCTGCCGTGGTCGCCATCTTCAACAGGGTGCGGCGTGAGCGATGATAGGCGGCGCGGTGGATGGCGTGTCGGGCGGGGTGGCGGCGAAACCGGCGGAGCAGATCGCGATGCGCGGTCTGCTCCGAGGCAGTGTCCCCATGCGAGTGCGCGAGTTGGGCCAGCTGGGAGAGGACCTGCAGGTTGTTCGGAGCGACCTCCAGGCGCACGCGCAGTGCCCGGCGCACGACCCCGTGAGGTTGATAGAGCCGCAGCTGCTGGCCGTACAGCAGGCAGCCCAGTTCGCGATGGATACGGAACGCGCCGCGCGGGGTTCCCTTGCCGATGAACTCGGTCGCGCTGCTCGAGATTTTCAGCCCGCCCTTGACGTGGCGAATCGTCACGGCGTGTAGTTTGTCTGCGAGGATGAACAGGGTGTGGTGCTGGCCGGAGCCGGTCAAGGTGATCCGCTGGGGTGTCCGGTCGTAGCCGGCGTACAGCTGGATCGGTAGCGTGAATTTTCCGATCAGCCGATGCGTCGTGGGAGAGAACAGTAGCAACTCGCGCGAGCTGCCGACCAGCGCCAGCAAGTCGGGTGTCGCGTCGATGTAGGCGAAGCGGCTGGTGGAGAGCCCACTGCGGGCAAAAGCTGCGCCGGGGCCCGAGTAGCGACCGGTTCGAGCATGGTGGACTGACAGGCGACCTCGAGTGTCGAGCAGGTACAACTGGCCGCGCATCCAGACCATCTGGGTGTATGGGGCTGGCTCCTTGGCGGCCTTGTCGGGGTCGAGCTTCCACAGCAATGTGCCGTCATCGGCCGACACGGTATGAATCCCGCGCCAACGAACACAGACAACGCCCGCGTCGGCCGTCAGGTCAGGCCCGCCAGAGCGGCGGAAGTGGGGCAGGATGTCCCGCTCCGACACGTCCAGCTGGCGGACCCACAAGAGCTCACCGGAGGCGGCTGACAGAGCGAAAAGCCGTCCCTTGCCATCCAGTGCGTAGACCCGGTCGCCTCGGACCGTGGCGCGGTAAAACAACTCATTGCGCAGTCGGACCCGAGACCAAGGGCTGATGCTGGCGCGGTGAAGTACCCAGCGAGATGTGACGGTCTGTCCAGGGCTGGGTTGGCCCGCTGTGCGGCGCACCCATCGGTCGCGCCCGCGTAGTCGCCAGAGAGGGCGTCCGTCGAAGCTGATCGCGCGTAGGTCGCGGCCGAGCAGCAGGACGCCGCGGTCTTTTCCGAGCCGGATGGCGAACTGATGGTCTGCGCCGTGGAGCGGCGCGCGGAAGCCGTCGAGGGTTTTCAGTAGCGGATCGTCCAGGACCTGCGCTCGACGCTGAAGATCGTAGATCCGGTGGCGCCCGCTGCCGTCCACCAGCAGCAGTCTGCCTGCGGGAAGCAGTAGTGGGCGCAGGTTGCGGGTCCCTCCCACGGGAATCTGGGCCACGAGATGCAACGGCGCTGCCATCTCCGGAGGAGACTGTGAGTGGAGGCGGGGCCGGCTCAGCAAGGTCGTATAGGCTGCGAGCCCCCGGGTCAGCGGATCGAGCTGGGCGGTGGCGGACCCGAGCAGCGCATGGTGTTGCGACAGCAGGTCCCGGGCTAGCAGCCAGCTCCGGACCCAGCGATTCTTGCCGATGTGAACGAGCTCGTCCGGGTGTCGGCGCAGCAACTGAGAGAGCGCGTCGGCGACCAGTCGCCGCCATTCGGTTCTGCGCTCGGACGAGATCGGGTGATCGCCGAAGGAAGCGTGCAGCAGAAGTTCTAGTCCGACCTGAGCCAGCTGTCCCAAGGTGTCAGCCGCCAATGCCGGGGTTGTCCCGTGGCCCCGTGCTGCACACAACAGGCGCAGCCTCCGCTCCGGTTCGCGCTGGCGGCCGGCCTCCCCGGCCAGCCGGTGCAGCAGCTTGTGGAGCCGTTCACGCGCGACTTCGACCTCCCCGGGATCGGTGGCGACCGCCAATATCCTGCGATAGATCTGGCGCTCCTGTTCCAGCTTGCCTTGCCTACGCAGGACGCTGGCCAAGCTCCAGTAGTACTCCACGTCGTTCGGCTTGAGCGCGATCGCGCGCTGAAGCAGCTCGATGGCCCGGGCTTCGTGGCCTTTATGGCGTCCCAGCGCAACGCCAGCCTTGTGCAGCACCTCGGCGTTGCGTGGATGGCCGCGATGGATTCGGTCGAGCCATGACAGTGCGCGCGGTGGGTCGTTCGCCTGGTCGAGCAGCTGACTGATTCGCAGGTAGTACTGCCAGCGAAGGGGATGGTTGAGCCGACTGAGCTGCCGGTAGATCTCGATCGTGCGGTCGGTTTCCGGAGGGGATTTTCGGTGATAGAGCTCCGCTAGCCGTGTCAGCAACTGGATCCGCCGGCCCGCCGTGGAGTTCTTGGGGAGGGCGCGGAGCGCCCCTTCGAGGCAGGTGATTCCCTGCTGGGTCTGGGCCAGGGCGCTGTACACGACGGCCAGCGTCAGAAGTGCTTCCAGTCGAGTCTCGGGCTGGTCCGCCTGGCTGCGCAGTGTGGCGATCAGGGCAGGCAGCGCGTTGCGGGTGCGATGCACCGCGACCAATTCGGCGCGGATACGCGCGCGGTCGTGGTGGGTCTGGGCCAACCGCCTGGCCAGGCGATAGGCCGCCACCGTCGGTTCGAACCGACCGCGAGCGTCCAGGATCTTACCCAGCAGGAGGTGCAGGCCGAAGTGCGTCGCGTCCTGAGTCAGCGCCGAGCGAACAGCACTCTCCGCCCGCTCGAGATACCCGTGCCTCAGGTATTCTCTGGCCAGATCGCCCCACTTTTCGGCTCCCTGCTGCCGGGGGCTGACCATCTGGCGCCATGCTGCGAGGGCTTCCTCCTTGCGTCCCAGGCGATGCAGGAACCGGGCCAGTGCGCGTTGGCCCAGGGGTGAACGGGATAGCCGAGCTGACGCCCGATGGGCCGTCAGGGCCAGGTCCCGCAGGCGCCGGGAATCGCCGCCCGATTCCAGCACTCGGGCGTACAGTCGCTCGTAGTGGCGCGCCATCAGTTGCTGGTCTTGGGCGCGTCCGGCGACGGTTTGCCGCCCGGATTCCCAGAGCGCCAGCGCTTCGGTTTGCCGCCCGCGGTCCCAGTATAGCTGTCCCAGGCGTAGGTGAATGGTGAGCTCCCGAGGCACCAGCTTCAATAGATCGCCGTAGGCTTTGATCAGCGGCTCGAACTGCCCGGTCTCGCGTAGCAGATCGATCAGAGCCGCCAGGAAGTCCCTCTCTTGCGGTAGGCGCTTGCGGGCGGCGGTCAGCAGCGCGATCGCCTCCGAGCCCTTGCCTGCCAGTCGCAGTATGGCGGCCAGCTCGAGTGTGTAGGCCTTGATCCACGGATTGGTCTGGAGCAGCTTGCGGTAGCGGGCGATCAGCACGTCCAGCTGATCGGCCTGTTGGTGGAGTTCCCGCATCAGCACGTAGAGCTGACGGCGAACCCAGTGACTCGGTCCTGTCTCGTCGAAGAGGCGGTCGTACGCGGCGGCGGCCTCGTCGAATTGACCCAGCTGCCGGTTCAGCTGGGCCAGGGCCAGATACGTTTTGACCCTGCGGGTCGCACCCTGGAAACGGGCCAGGATCTGCTGGTGCAGCGTGATCGCTTCCTGCTGGAATCCGCTCTTGCCGAGCATGCTGGCCAGGTCGCGATAGGCATAGTAGTCGTCTGGTTCGAGCTCGACGATTCGCCGCCAGCTGCGGATCGCGGCAGCTGGCTGGCCGTCGTGCAGGTAGAGCTGGCCGAGTAGCTTGAACGCTTGCCGCTTCAGCTTGTTCCGCTGGCTGGCGCTTGCGGCGCGCTCGAAGGCGGCACGCGCCTGGGGGAACTCTGAGAGTTCCCGATGACAGATTCCGATCTGGAGCTGAACGAAGTCGGCTCGGTTGCTCGCGCTGGCGACCCGTCCGTACTGTGTCAGGGCCTTCCTGAAGCGCCAGGTGCGCTGCAGCAGGCGGGCCAGGATGACACGCCGGGGCGTGTCGTTCGGCCGAGCTTTTGCCTCTAGCTCGAGCCGGGTGACGAGCAGGTTGGTCTGCTGCGTGCGAGTTGTCAGCTGGTATAGCTTCTCGAACGCAAAGTCGTTCGTCGGGTCGCCGAGCAGCAGTCCCAGATAGCGCTCGGCCAGCTGCGTGTCGTACCGTTCCTCCTGCCCCTGGACGTATGCCGGTCGTATCCCTAGCAGCAGTGTGCAGACGGCCAGTATCAGGCGTCGGGAAGCCACAGGAGGATTATATTCGCAAACGCCCCCAACCCCACAAGTATGATAGGATGCCGATTCATCGCGGGCTCTGTCCGATAGAACGACTTTGCAGGGAGATTGTCGTGCGCGTACTGACTCGGGGCGACATGGACGGGCTCACGTCGTCCGTTTTGCTGACCATGGTCGAAGAGGTCCGGGAGATCCGTTTTGCCCATCCCAAGGATGTTCAGGACGGTCTGGTCGAGGCGACCGATCAGGACATCATCGTCAACTTGCCATATGTACCAGGCTGCGCGAAGTGGTTCGATCACCATGCGTCGGAGGACCGCAAGCTAGAGCAGATCGGTGAGTTCGAGGGATCCTTCGAGGTGGCGGACAGCGCGGCCAGAGTGGTTTATAACCACTATCGGAGTCAGGAGTTCGACCGGTTCGCCGAACTCCTCGAGATGACCGACAAGCTGGATGCGGCCAAGCTCAGTGCGCAAGAAGTGGCCGCGCCGGGGGGGTGGATTCTGCTCGGCCTGACGCTGGATCCGCGCACCGGTCTGGGGCCGGAGTTTCGCAAGTACTTTCGCTGGCTCGTCGAATACATCAAAGAGGTCCCGCTGGAGAAGATCCTCAAGCACCCGGAGGTGAGCAAGCGCTGTCAGCGTGTCCTGCAGGAACAGTCCGAATTCGAGGACTACATCGCGGGGCACTCACGGCTCGAGGGAAACGTGATCGTGACCGATCTACGGAGCGTCAACATGCGTGACGCCCCGATCGGCAACCGCTTCCTGATCTACACGATTCACCCTGCAGGCAATGTCGAGGCGAGGATATTCAAGGGCAAAGGCGGGACGGTGGTGGTTGCGCTGGGTCACAGCATTTTCAACCGTACCTGCAATGTCAACGTCGGCAATCTGTTGGCGACCTACGGCGGCGGTGGTCACCGTGGTGCGGGCACTGCACAGCTCGATCCGGAGAGCTCGGGGAGCAAGATTGACGAGATCATTCAGATTCTCAAGGACAACCAGCCAAACGACTGAGTTCCTGCCGGGGACGCCGCCCCGGTTTGGGGGGTCGGCGGAAGGGGGCCAGCTTCCACGCAATAAACGGGTGGGACGGCCGAGAGGGCCCGATAGCATCTCAGCGCGACGGCCGCAGGCCAGTCCGAGCGTGCCGGGCCGGGCCCGATGACCCGCCGGTCGTCCGTCCAGCTGCTGATCTGCTTTCTGGTGCTCGTCGGGTTGATGCTGGGCGCCTTGCCCTGGATCGCCAATGACAGGGCGGCCCAGAAGGAAGACCCGATGCAGAAGCTGGTTCGCGACAGCTCACCGGCGAGGGTGGTTGGGATCGTGGTGCTGCTGGGAGGGTTGTTCGGCATGGGTCTGTGGGCCTATGGCAAGCTGCTGGGCGGCCTGGACGAGACGCCGGCGCACCGCCCTGAGTGGGGGTGGGGCCTGGTCCTGACTGCCGGCATATTGATGCTCGGGGTTCCGCGTCTGATGCCACGGTCCCAGCCGATGCTCCGTCTGGCGGTCGAGGGTATCTGTGGGGCGGCGATGCTGGCAGCGGCGGTCCGCGCGGCCGGCGGTCTCGCGGCGTTCGGCATTCAGCTGCGGCAGCCCGGTCGACTGGCTTTCCGGATCCCGCTGTTCATCGTCGTCCTCCTGCTGGCCCACGTCTTCACCACGTTGATGACGGCCGTGGTGTACCAGGCTCACGGACTGGACGTGGTTGCTCAGGATGTGGCTTCTGCGCTCGAGCGGGTCCGCGGAACATGGCGGATCTATCCCATCGTGGCGCTGGTGCTCGTCGGGGCACCGCTGTTCGAGGAGTGTCTGTACCGCGGCCTGCTATATGGGCTGCTGAGGGAGAGGCTTCCGGCGGGATGGGCAGTTGGTCTGTGCGCCGTGTTCTTTGCCCTGGTGCACGATCCGGTGGCGATGCTCTCCTCCTTCGGGGCGGGGGTCCTGTTTGGCCTGTTGCGCGAGCGGACCGGGACGCTGCTGGCACCGCTGGCGCTGCACGTCACCTGGAACGGCCTGTTTCTCGGTCTGGCTCTCTCCCAGGTCGCGGGATGAGTGTCGCCGCTCGGCGTACTTGGATTTGACGAGCAACATCTGCGGAACATATGATGGCGACCGGTGTTTGAAGGTCAGGAATTTCCTTTACCTCTTTTGACGGGTTTACTCATGACGTCACGCTCGCTGCTGGTCTGCTCGTTGTTTCTGGTCTGTATGTCACCCGCCCAAGCCGAGAGGCCGACTGGCTGGCGAACCGACGCCACGGGCCGTTACACCGCGGAGGGCGCGGTCAACCGATGGTCGGGCAACAGCAATGTCCTCTGGCGGACGGCCATGCCGGACTGGAGTAACGGCACACCCGCGATCCATGGAGACCGGATCTATGTCGTGTCGGAGCCCAACGCGCTGCTGTGTGTTCGGCGGTCGGACGGCAAGCTGCTCTGGACCCGGAAGTTGAAGGATTCACAAGAGAGGCCACGCTCCCACCGCGCCAATGGCTATACCAGCGCTACGCCTTGCACCGACGGCGAGCTGGTGTTCAGTGTCTATGGCACCGGACAGGTGGCCTGCTACACGGTGGGGGGCGAGAAGAAGTGGAGCAAGAGCGTCGGCCTGCCGAACCACAAGCATGGCCACAGCGCCTCGCCGATCCTGGCGGACGGCAAGCTGATCGTACACATGGCCAATGGACTGTTCGGCCTGGACCCGGAGTCCGGCAACCAGCTCTGGAAAACCGACTCACGTCAGGCCTGGGGCACGCCGGTGCTGACACGAGTGGGTGATCTAGGTGTCCTGGTGCTGGCCAACGGCGACATCATTGGTGTCAAGGACGGCAAGAAACTGGCGAGTGATCTGGGGCGGCTGGTCTACTCCTCTCCGGTCATTCGTGACGGCGTGGCGTACTTCGTCTGCGTTCGCTCTTCTGCGGTCAAGCTGACGTCGGATGGCAAGGGCGGGATCGTCACCAAGCAGCTCTGGAAACGGTCGCTGGGGCGGGGGCGCCGCACCCGGTACTATGCCTCGGCTCAGATCTACAAGGGACTGATCTATACGCTCGAGCAGCGCAACAACCTGGTGGTGCTCGATGCCAAGACGGGTGAGACGGTCTACGAGAAGCGTCTGCCCTTGGGGCGCGGCACCTGCTACCCGAGCATCACGCTGGCCGGCACGCAGCTGATGGCCAGCAGCGACAACGGTACCACGATCGTGTTCGAGCCGGGCCGCAGCTACGAACAGAGTGCGCTCAACAAGCTGCCCCGCTTCCGCGCCTGCCTGGTCTTCGTCGGTTCGCGGATGTACGTGCGAGCCAACGAGGCGCTGTTCTGCATCGGGCCGAAGGGTAAGAAGGCCGGGGCGCCGGCCAAGACGCCGAAGGAGCAGGAAAAGAAAAAGGACGACGAGTTCCACGAGTAGGCCCTGGTTGCCTGGGTTGCAAGGTAGTGCGGGGGCCCCTTACTCTTGCGGGTCAGGCCTGCTCCTCGATCGATTCACAAGCCTTCCGGGGCGCCGGCGGGCGAACTCGCGCAGGGCGATCTGAACGAATGTCTCTCGAGTTGCAGCGGTACGGCTTGCCCGGCGTGTCTACCGCGCGTGTTGGCCCCTAGTCACCAGCTTCGCCGACCTGCCGGTAGTGACCATTTGACGTGGCCGCGAGCAGTCGGAAGAGATCCTCGGGGTGTTTCGAACCGATGCCGACCGTGTGGACCGTGACCCGACGGATCCCGTTCCAGCGCTGCGCCGCGCTGGTCAGGCGAATGTGGTAGTCCGACTGATTGCGCTGGTTGAGCTTGCCCTTTCGAGGGACGCTGTCCAGCAAGACGAACAGTGTGTCGACTCCGGCGAGCAGGCGGCTCTCGATCCGAGGACCGGGATAGGCGAAGGCCTGTTCGAGCGGGGTAGAAATGTCGGAGTGTTGTTTTGCCGCCCCCAGCTTCTTGATCGCGGCGATGGCGGCCACCTTGTTGGCCTTGGTTGCCCGAACGAGCCCTGCTTTCTGCCACATCTTGATCCCGTTGGAGATGAACCAGAGGTTGAACTGTGTCCGTGGGTCGAGCTCGGCGATGGTGTAGACCATGTTGGCCTTGACGAACTCATGATGGGTCTTGATCCCAGCCCAGTCATAGCCGGTGGGAGACTTTGGATCCTCGTCCGCGTCATCTGGCGGGGTGGGCTTGTTCTTCATCCTGAAGTCGGCCATCGACGAGGTGTGGTCGACCAGGAAGATGATCCGCTGGGAGTAGAAGCGCGTGCCGAAGCAGGTTGGTCCCCACAGCTGGGAAGGCTTGCTTCGCTTGGGTTCTTGCTTGTTCTGGCCGCTCTTTTGGTCCTTGTCTTTCTTGGGTGGGGCCCAGGTCTCCTTGTTCTTGCCCCACCAGGTGGTCCAGCCCTTGGGGTTGGCGCCGAAGTCCTGTCCGGTCAACTCGACCAGCGCCTGATACGCTTCGTACTCCAGCCGTGGATTCTTGC
>CAZANL010000121.1:1004-10087 GCA_964486115.1 uncultured Planctomycetota bacterium | reverse complement strand
GGGGGCGTGGACTGATGATGATGGGTGGCTGGCGGGCTTACTCTGGAGGCCACTGGAGCGGCACCCGATTGGCCAAGATCTTGCCCGTCGAGCTGGGCGGTGAACCCTCTCGCTTCGAGGGGGAGGTCCGGGCGCGGCCGACGAATCTGGGGCGTAAGCATTTTGCGCTGCGCTTCTCCGAACGGGCCGATGCCAATGAGCTGATTTGGCAGCGGATGCCACCGCTGCTGGACAGTGAGTTGTTCGTGAGAACCAAGACGGTCGGCCAGGTCCTGCTGGACGGCCCGAAGGGTCCCGTGCTGGTGGTCTCGCCATACGGCCTGGGTCGGGTGGCGACCCTGGCCTCCGCGTCGACCTGGCGCTGGGTGATGAACGAGGGGGGGGAGTTCAAGAAGTACCACCGGCAGTTCTGGCGGCAGCTGGTGCTCTGGCTGGCCAAGCGAGACGAGGAGATCCGGGGGAGGATGTGGTTGACGATCGCCCCCAGCAAGAACCAGGTCAGCCAGAACGAACGGCTGAAGTTGGTTGTGCACGCGGTCGACGCGCAAGGTCGGCCCGACCTCGGGGTGAAGTGCTCGTTGACGATTCTGCGCGAGGGGGATTCGCCCGAGACCCGGACGCCGGTCTTCGATCCCTTGCTGAGAGCTTACGTGTTGCCCTATCGCCCGTCTCGACCCGGTCGCTATAGGGTCAGCGGGGTGGTGCAGCGGGGGGGCAAGGAGCTTGGCCGGGATGAACTGTCTTTCACCGTTCGGCGTCCGGCTGACATCGAGCTGAGCAACCCACTGGCGCGTGCCGATATTCTGCTCGAGGTGGCCAGCCGCACGCGCGGACGAATGGTCCAGCTGCCGGGCGCCGTTGGCCTGCTCCGTTCACTGCTGGCCCGCAAGAGAACCATCGTTTATACATTCGAGGTGCAGAAGGACCGCTGGAACAATGGGTTCTGGCTGGTCCTGTTCGCGCTGCTGCTCGGTGCGGAGTGGTGGCTGCGCAAGCTTCGGGGCTTCGTCTAACGTCCCATACGTCGGTTGGCCCTAGTGGCGCACCTGAAACAACAGGCTCATCTGCTTGGCGCCACGCAAGAGGGTGACGCGCACCGACGGTGTCAGCTTGAGCGCTCGCCGGAGCTCGGGAATCTCCATCCGGCTGGTTATCCGCTGTCGGTTGAGACCGGTGATCACGTCCCCGGTGCGAAAGCCCCACTGGTAGAGCGCCGACTTCGCTGGGATTGTGGGCAGCCGCAGTCCGAGCGATCGACCGCCGACGATGTGGGGTTCGGGTTCCGGCGTGATCAGCAGCGTGTCCAGCAGGTTGGCGAAGTGAAGGGGCTGTGCCGGTAAGGGGTGGCGCCAGGTCTGGGAGGCGGCACCCTTGGAGTAGCTCAGGCGGAAGCGTGCGGTGTCGATGCCGAACAGGGCCGAGCGCTTGTCGGCCGAGAGCAGTGTGATCCGATGCCCCTCGACATTCTGGGCACGCTTGACGAACCAGACCACGTCCTCGTTTCGGATGTGGCAGAACAAGGCGGCAGGAGGTCCGGCGAAGAAGGCACGCATGCGTACGTGTTTTTCCAGCGTGCCGAGAAGGTCGTCCCTCTGGTCGATTCGCACGGGCGGTGCGTCACTCGTGCCGTGGGCGATCACCTTGCGCGACACGAAGTCGAGCATCAGTCGCGTGGCCCGACCCGGCGCGATCGTGACCTCGGTGGTCAGCTTGCGGCCGAGAGCCGTCGCGGTGAGGGAGTAGGTCCCCGCGCTCACACCGTGTGCGCTCCAGCGGTCCTTTGCCTTGGGCATGCCGAACAGCCCCAGATCGGGGATATCGATCTTGCACTTCACCGGTAGGCTTTGCAAGACGAGTGAGCCGTGCCTGACGCGCAACGAGGCTTGCCGTTCGCTCCCCTCCTGGACAATGCGGATCTTGGGGCGAAACGTCAGCAGGCGTACGAGTAGCACCTGGCCGCCCTTTACCTCGAGGGAAACATCCTGAGGATGGCACCCGCGCTTGACCGCACGCAGCGTGTGTCGTCCGGACTTCACGTTTTGCAGGATCAGTCCATCCACATCCGCGTTGGTGGCGGCGCGAAAGGTCCCGTCGAGCAGGATCTGTACGCCTGCCTCGCAGGCAATCTGAATGTGTCCGAGGTCCGGGCCGTCGGCCCGGATCGGTTGGGAGGTCAGCGACAGGATTGAGATGAGCAGCAGATAGTTTGCCAGGAGTTTGGGGGACATCTAATGACTCCAGTTTGGGGTGCTCGAGCTGGATGCACGGGTCCGGTCGATCGGTCGAGGCACTTCCATGACGCCGGCTTGTCGCAGAAGGTTGAGCAATTTCTGGTGTTGCCCCGATCGAGGTGGGTCATCTGCCCCCCATGGAGGTCAGGGGCTATTGCTGGCTGTCTGGGTCGTCCGGTGCCCCCGATCGAGGCCGGGGGCTATTGCGGGCTGTCTGGGTCGTTCGGGCTCTGCTGCGGTATCTGCGCCTGGTTTCTCCGGCGGTAGAGACCCACCAGAAGCAGCGGGAGCAAGATCGGCAGCGCGAGGAGGCTGTCCTCGGGGCCGAACAGGCCGAGCTGATAGTTGTTCAGCGAGAAGGGGTAGAGCCAGTAGTAGGACCCGCTGTAGCTCCACTGTAGAAAATCGAGCGCCAGATGGCAGGCCGCGCCGAACAGGAACCAACGGATGATGAACAAACGACGTTCGGGGCGATACAGCTGAGCGATCAGTATCGACAGCAGTAGCAGCCCGATTGGCTGGTGTAGGACCATCAGCTGGCGGCCGAGCCAAGGCCAGACGATGTTTGGGCCGCGGGTCAACAGATCGGGCAGCAGCGCTCCGAGAAGCGCATGGGGCAGCGCTTTCCGGGGTCGGGTGAAAAGCACTTGGGCGCAGGCGTGAGTGGCGAGGTCAGGCATCTCTTGCCGCCAGGTAGCGCTTCCCATCGACGGTCACGAGAGTGTGGCGGCCCAGCCAGTAGGCCAGGATCAGCAACGCGGCCAGCGTGGAGATCCAGATCTTGTGGAATCGCGTGTGGTGCACGTGATATCGCTGCACGCGCAGCGCTCGGGCTCCTTGGTCAAGCCGCGCGTGGTAGCTGATCCAGGCGCCGACGCGTGCGTCCGGCATCACACCGAGCAGCTCTAGCCGCCGGCCGTTGTCGACGACGATCACTCGATCGGACCGGACCTCGTGGATTGGGACCACGGCGCCGCTCCAGGGGTGCCCGTCGAAACGGGGCGGGTCGCCCATCAGGTCCTGGATACCGGGGCCGCCGCCCTGCAGATCGGTGTGCAGTTTGCGTGACAGCACGAGGAGCACGAGCAGGCAGGCCAGGAACACCAGCCAGCGCCGACGGTCACACGGCGACCGCTCGTCACTGGGGTCTTGCTCTCCTGCGTGTCCGGTCTGTGTCGGAGGGCAGCTCATTCTCTTCCCGCGCGCCACAAGCCGAGCCCGACCAGCAGGGCCAGTGCTCCGCCAATCGCCAGCACCAGTGGTGTCCTCGTGCTGCCTCGTGGCCGGAGGTTCTCGTCGAGCACCATCACCCGATCCAGGTCCACCTTGGGGTAGCTCTGGCCGAGCATCTGCCTTTCCGGCTCGAGCAAACCGCCGATACTGATCGTGCCGCGCAAGGTCTCGGAGGTCTGCTCCTCGCGTGGGAGGTGTCGCAGCTGGCGGAAGCGATCGCTTCGCACCAGCAGGGTAAAGCCTGGGGTAGTGGCGAACAGCACCTCGGGGGGCACGGTTTCGAGGCTCCCGTGCAGTCGGACGAGCCGATCGAGTTCGCTCAGGTAGGGGTGGTTGGCGGAGACGATCGGGTAGTAGACGAAATGCAGTGGGGTGTCGGGCCTGCCCGTGGCTTTTCCCGCAGAGGCGTAAACGACCAGGGGAAACAGCCGCACATGCCGAGCGATCTGCAGGTAGTTCTTGCGCGGGCGGTGGCCTTCTTCGAGCGCGGTCAGCGGTGTGAGCAGTGGTGTCCGCCTGGCTCGGGCGGTCTTCCAGGCTGTGAGCCCTCCAATCGAGCAGAGCAGGCCGAGGACCGTCAGGATTTGACCGACGCGGCGCACTAGTTTCCGCTGGTCCCCATGTACATCAGGATCAAGGTCACCATGAGGGCCAGTGCCGCGTAGAGCGCAATCTTTTTCCAGTTCTCGGGGGCCGGGGGCAGCACGCTATCCTGGAAGGGCAGCTGCGATGGCGGCAGGTCCGGGTCGTCCAGCGCAGCCTGCAGGTCCTGGCGAAAGCTCGCGGCGGTGGGGTAGCGCTTTGCTGGGTTGCTGCGGGTGGCGCGAACGCAGATATGCTCCAGGGCCCCCGAGACGGTCGCGTTTCGCTCTCGAGGGGATGGAACCTCCGCATGCAGCATGAGCTCGAACAGCTCAAGCAGGTTCTTGGCCTCAAACGGGAGTCGCCCCCCAGCCAGGGCTCGGTACAGGATGATGCCCAGGGCATAGACGTCTGCTGCCTGGCCGATATCCGCGACACTGTCCATCTGTTCGGGGGCCATGTAGTAGGGCGTTCCCAGGGCCTGACCTTGGTTGGTCAATTGAGTGCTCTGGTCGATCAACCGGGCGAAGCCGAAGTCGGTGACCTTCGGATGAAGCCTCTGGTCCAGCAGGATGTTGGCCGGCTTCAGGTCACGATGGATGATCCCCGCTTCGTGCAGGGCCGCGACTCCCAGCGCCGACTGGGAGACGATCTCGAGCGCTTGATCGCAGTCGAACGGACCGCTGAGAAACTCTTCCAGATTCTGCCCCTTGACCAGCTCCATCACCAGGTAGGGTGGTCGGGCTTCCGTGTTCAGGGTCAGCACACGAACAACGTTGGGGTGCCGGATACTGGCTACCAGCCGGCCCTCCCGCTGAAACCGTTTCCAGTAGGCCGGGTTTTCCTCGGGGTCGAACGAGAGGGTCTTGATGGCCACCTCCCGCCCGAGCTGTTCGTCGCTGACCTGATAGACGACCCCCATCGATCCGGCGCCGAGCTGTCGAGAAATTCGATAGCGTGATTCTGGAATACGCTGACTGGTCCCATCCCCCTTCAGGCTCACCTGCTCGAAGGGACGGTTGCATGTGGTGCACTGTTCGGCCTCTTCGGTCGGCGTTACGCGGCCTTTCCCACAACTCGGGCAGTAGGTCAGGCGCAAGCTCTGTTCCCGGAGTTGCTGCCCCAGGTCCTGTTCGGAGATGGCGTCCCGCTGCAGCAGAAGCTGGTGGATTGGCAGACCGCTGCCCCCTGGGGATTGCGCTTCTTGCCATTCCCGCATACAGCTGGCCACTTGGTCGTAAGAGGCCAGTCGCCGCCGGATCAGGAATACACAGAGATCCTCCGGGGCCTGTGTGTTGGGCATGGAGGCTGATTATCGGCTGGTATCGCTGAGATGGCAACCCTGTGGTAAGGTGTCTCGGCCCAGCGAGAGCGCCTCTTTTGGGAGATCGGCGAGTTGGACCCACGCGACAGGTTGGTGCATGCGCTGCTGCGCATTTCTCGGGTCGACCACACCGAGCAGCAGCTGTTCGCCGTACTCCAGGTCACCCTCTCCGCCGCGATCGAGTTGACGTGTGCGCGGAAGGGGAGCCTCTACCGGAAAGACGGCAAGGAGCTGACCTGTGTCGTCGCTCAGGATGACGAGGGCAACCCGATCTCGAGCCTGGCCGGGCCGATCTCCTTTTCAGTGGCGCGGGAGTGCCTGAGCAGCGGCGAGCCAGTGCAGGTCCCTGTCCTTCAGGCGCAGGATTCTGTGCCTGATGCATGGACGATTCAATCTCCCCGCTCCGTTCTCTGCCTGCCGATCAGTCGCGGCGAGGACTTGCTCGGTGTGGTGTATGTCGATCAGGGCCCGAGCGGAGGAGTTCTCACCGACGGCGATCGGCAAACCCTTCGCCTGTTTGGGGAGGCTGCTGGCATCGCCATCAGCAATGCCGAGGCGTACCACCGTCTGTTGCGTCAGGTGGCGCCGATCGAGGATACGGACCGTTTTTGTGGTCTCGTTGCCCGGGACCCGTCAATGCGGCGTATTTTCCAGCGGATCCAGCAACTTGCCTGGCGGGAGAACGCGCCGACAGTGCTGATCCGGGGTGAGATCGGGACGGGCAAGGAGCTGATTGCCCGCGCGCTGCATCTGAGCAGTGGCCGCCGGATGGGCCGGTTCGTGCCGGTCGCCTGCGCGCAGATGGCGTCAGACCGGCTGGAGAGGCAGCTGTTTGGCCAGGCCGCATCCGTGGGAGGTCGCTCAGTCGGGGATCGCCTTGGGCTCTTCGAGGTTGCGATGGGCGGGACAGTTTTCCTCGACGACATCGCCGAACTGGATCTGGACCTCCAGGGCCAGCTGCTACAGCTGTTGCGTGACAAGCAGATCTTGCCGGTCGGGGCTGCTCAGCCGCGGTTTGTCGACGTCTGGGTCATCTTGGCGACCCGGCAGGATCTTGTGGCGCGGATCGAGAAGGGACAGTTCCGCCAGGATCTCTATGATCTGATCCGCTCGACAACGATCGTCGTGCCCCCACTGCGCAAGCGAACCGAGGACATCCCGTTGTTGATCTCCGCCTTTTCCGGGGATCGACCGCTGCGGTTGCACGGTGAGGTCGACGGGCTGTTGCGTCGCTACAGCTGGCCAGGGAACGTACGCGAGTTGAAGAGCTTGGTGGCTCAACTGTGTGCCTTCAGTAGCGGGCCGTCCGTGGTGCCGGCAGACCTGCCGCCGGAGATGACCGGCACGCAATCCCCGGGGCCGATGCTGTCTCCCGAGGACCCGGTTGGACCGGATCGGGAGGCGGTGATCCAGGGTTTTCTGGGTAGCTGTAGCCTGGAGCAGGTCAAGTCTGCGGCGGTCGAGGGGGCAGTCCGCGCGCAGCTGTCCGAGCAGCTGCTGGCGGGAGCACACACCCTTCGGGTCAACAAGTCCTTGCTGGCCGAAAAGCTCGGAGTGACGCGCAAGACAGTGCAGAATCTGCTGGCGAGGTACAAGATCGATCCCGAACAGCTGATCTCAGAGCTGGGCGAGTGAGCGGCCATTTGCGTTGAGCGGGGCCACGGCCCGTTCGACTTTTGTGGATTCCCGCCATCAGGTGCTGCGGGCCACTCGTGGATCGGCAGGTATAATCTGTCCATGCATATCGCCATCACTGGCGCGTCTAGCGGTATCGGCGAGGCTCTGGCGCGGGCTTTCGCTCTCCCAGGCCACAAGCTCTCACTGGTCGCCCGACGCATGGAGCTGCTCGAAGCCTTGGCTGCGGATGCGAGCTGTCCGGCAGTCTGCTATCGCGTTGACCTGAGCCAGCTGGAAACCTGCTGTGACTGGGTGGATCAGGCAGAGGAGGCCCACGGCCCGATCGACGTGCTGATCAACAACGCCGGAATACAGCACGTCGCCTCCGCCCTGCTGCTCGAGGACGGTCCCCGGGAAGCCATGATGCGAGTCAATCTCCTGGCACCGCAGCGTCTGATTCGACGTGTGGCACCTGGGATGGTGGAGCGGGGCAGTGGGACGATCGTCAATGTGTCGAGCGTCGCGGGAATCATCCCCCCGCCCTGGATGGCTGACTACAGCGCCTCCAAGGCCGGGTTGGCTGCTGCCTCGGAGACCTTGCGGGTGGAGCTCAAGGGGACGGGGGTGAATGTCCTGACCGTCTACCCGGGTCCAGTCCGGACGCCGATGGAGACCGCAGCCCGCACGCGTTTCGTCGACTCGATGCTGGTGGATCGCGTCCCGACGGGGTCTGCATCGACGCTGGCGGCACGCGTTCTCAAGGCGGTTCGAAAGCGCAAGGCTCGTCTGATCTATCCCGGCATCTACTCGCTTGGCCGCCATTTTCGCATCCTGGGCCAGTGGGTGACCGATTGTCTGTCTCCGCCGCTGAAGCCGGAAGGCGGCAAAAGGCAGTCCTAGCGGGCCCGGGGGCAGCGGCCGTCTCAGCGGGGTTGTAAGCGGCTTACGATTGGCGGCCGGTGCGGGAACAAAAGCACCAGGAGAGCCCCCCGGTCGCGATTCTGACCCTGGCGAACCCTCTGCGTCGCTGGACAGCGAGCGGGCAAGATCCTATTATGAAGTTGGGTCTCAATGTGAGAGGGGGCATGCTCAGTGGGTAAGGTCCGCGTTCGCGACGCAAACCAGTACATCTCGACCTGCATCCAGATTCTGCGGAAGAAGATCGGAGCGCACGACTTTCTCGGTCACGTGCTGATCCTGGTCTCTCTGCTCATGGCCTACGTGCTGCTCGAGATGTACGTGGACCAGGTCTGGATCCTCGGGGAATCGGCGCGCGTTTGGATGCTCCGTGTGCTACTGGGGGCTATGGCTCTCGGCATTGGCGGGATCGCCTTCTTCTATCTACGCAAGCGGCTTTCGCCGCTCTTCGTCGTGCATCAGCTGGAAACGGAGTATCCCCAGTTCAAGAACGCCCTCTCCACGTATCTGTACTGGCAGCGCGGGGATCTGGAGATGAGCGAATCCAGTGCCCGGCCGATGGTCAATCACGCACTGAAGGGTCTCACCTTCGTCGACTCCGACAAGGTCGTGTTGCAGTGTTCGCGGATTGTCCGTCCCCTGGCGGTCTTCATCTGTCTGGTTCTGGCGGCCTTCTTTTATTGCTTGGTCGGGACCGATCAGCCCGGATTGCTGATCAGTCGGGCACTCTTGCCCGGCCAGGGCTACCCCCCACCGACCCAGACCCGCTTCGAGTTCGTGTCTCCGAAAGGAGGCCGATACCCCAGCGGGACGCGAGTCACGATCAAGTCGATCGTGACGGGGCGGCTACCCAGGAGTGGCGTCTGCACCTACCGCCCAGAAGGGGTGGCCGGTTGGCGTGAGTTGCAGCTGGCACCGACAAAGAAGGGGCACTACCAGGTAACGCTTCCGCCCCTGCTCGAGCCGACCGAGTTCCAGTTACGCTGTGGCGATGGGAGCTCGGCGATCTATCTGATCACACCGATCGCGCCGCTCGTCCTGAGCAAGTATCGGATCACGGTGACCCCGCCGGCCTACACGGGTCTCTCACCAGTCATCGAGGAGGATCAAGGTAGCGTGGAGGCTCTCGAGGAAAGCCAAGTCCAGGTCGACTGCGAGGCGAGCGGGGATGTCCGCTC
>CAZANL010000121.1:0-994 GCA_964486115.1 uncultured Planctomycetota bacterium | reverse complement strand
GCTCATCGTGACGGTCAACCGGGCCCGCACCAAGGTGACGCAAGCTGGCCGGCGCATCACATTCGCGTTCAAGGCTCAGCGATCAGGAGAATACCGGATCTTCCTGGAGGATCCGCCGGGAAGCCGCCGCATTCGTTATTTCAGCCAGCCGGTAATGGTCCAGCAGGACCGGTCTCCTGGGGTCGAGATCATATCCCCCAAGCGAGTGTCGCCGATCCCCGTCAAGGGAGTGGTCCAGCTCATCTATCGAGCCCGGGACGATGTCGGGCTGTCCAGCGCTGACCTGCGATATTGGTGGGCCGACAAATCCACTGACAGGCAGTTGGTTGAACTGGGAGGACTGAAGGGGCGCGAACTGACCCGAGAGCATCGCTGGGAGGTGGGCAAGGTGCTGGGGAAGGGCGAGCGGCTGTTCTATCAAGTCGAGGTGACTGATTCGAAGGGGCAGAAGAGCAAGAGTCCGGTCTACTCGGTGTATGTGCGGGCCGAGCTGGCGTTGAGGCAGAAAGTGCCGGATCCGGTGAAGCAGGTTGACCCGCCCAAGGACCCTGACCCGGACTCGAAGCCCTCGGAAGAAGACCCCTCGAACGGCGAAAAGTCGCGTGAGGAGCGTCAGGGCGACTCTGTGGCGGAGGGCTCGGGCAAGAGAGACCCGGCGACGTCGATGCAGGGTGGGCGAGACAGCCCTGAGGAGAAGCCCAGGGCCAAGCCAGAAGTCGAGCGCTTGAACGCTCTCCTCAGTCAGCTCCGGCAGCGGGCTGAGCAAGAGGCTGGCCCGGAGAAGCGGCAGCCGGGTGATGGGTCGGGTCAGAAGCAGGGGTCGGGGCAGAAGCAGGGACAGAAGCAGGGACAGAAGCAAGGCCAAGGTCAGAAGCAAGGCCAAGGTCAGAAGCAAGGCCAAGGTCAGAAGCAAGGCCAAGGACAGAAGCAGGGCCAGGGTCAGAAGCAGGGGGCGGATCAGAAGCAGGGGGCGGATCAGAAGCAGGGGGCGGAT
>CAZANL010000120.1:3066-10126 GCA_964486115.1 uncultured Planctomycetota bacterium | reverse complement strand
CCAGCGGCGGAACACGTGATGGCCTACGCAATGGACCTCGTCCGCCAGACGCGCGTGCACGAAAACGAGGCGCCCAATTTCATCCGCGAATGGGTGTCCTGGGGAGCCGGCCCGCGCGCCAGCCAGTACCTGGTTCAGGCGGCCAAAGCCCGCGCAATCCTACAAGGCCGGTATCACGCATCGACCGACGACATCAAGGCGATCGCCAAACCAATCTTACGGCACCGCATCGTGACCAACTACAACGCCGACAGCGAAGGTGTCACGACGGACAAGATCGTCGAGAAACTGATCGAGGTCACCAAGGCGGGGACTGAAGACCAGCGCGTGCAGCAGGTCCTCAAGCCATAGCCATCAATTCTTCAATTCACCGCGGAGACCGCTGATGCACGCGCTGTCTTTTGCACAGCCTTTGGTTCCGACCATACTAGCGCAAGTCGTCTGGCTGCCCCTGGTGGCCTTCGTCCTGCTATTGATCCTGCTCGTGATCGCCGTCATGTTGCTGCGCAAGACTCCCGAGTTTCCCGCACACATGTCGCCCGGTGGTGGCGCGGCGATCTCAGAGCCGGGGGACTACCGGAAGTACATCGACCCGAATGTCCTGACATCGATTACCCCCCTCGATCTGCGGTCCAAGACGATCATGGAGGGCTTCATCTCGGGCCTGCACAAGAGTCCGTTCCGCGGCTTCTCGGTCGAGTTCGCGCAACACCGCGAATACTGTCCCGGGGACGACATCCGCTTCGTCGACTGGAAGGTCTTCGCCAAGACCGACCGCTTTTACATCAAGGAGTATGAGGAAGAAACCAACCTGACCTGCCAGATTCTGCTCGACGTCTCGGAGTCTATGCGTTACCGCGGCACAGCGGGTGTTTCCAAGCTGGACTACGCCGCGAAGGCGGCCGCCTCGCTCTCGCACTTGCTGCTGCAGCAGAAGGACGCGGTGGGCATGGTTCTGTTCGACTCGGAGGTCCGCAAGATCTTTCCGGCCTCGAACAAGCCGAGTTACCTGCGCGACATCCTCAACGAGGTGGCTCAGGTGACGCCGAGCGAAAAGACATCGGTCGGCCCCATCTTTCACCGCCTGGCGGAGGAACTGCCAAGGCGCGGATTGATCATGATCCTCTCCGACCTGTTTGTCGATCTCGAGGACATGTACCAATCGCTGAAGCACTTCCGCTTCAACCGACACGAAATCCTGCTGATTCACGTGATGGACGAGGACGAACTCACCTTCCCCTTCTCCCACAACACGCTGTTCAAGGGAATGGAGATGCTGCCGGAGCTGATGGCCGAACCCAAGGCCCTCCGGCGAGCATATCTCGAGGCGGTCAGCCGCTTCCATAACAGGGTCGAGCGCGGTGCCCGGGAGAATGGCCTCGACTACCTGAGGCTGTCGACCGCCGACCACCTGGAAATCGCGCTGGCTCGATTCCTCGCTGCGCGCTCTGGAGTAGTCAAGCGATGAGCTTCATCAACCCGTTTTTTCTGCTGGGCTCCGCGCTGATCTCGATCCCGATCATCATCCATCTGCTCAACCGCCGGAAGTTCCGCATCATCGACTGGGCGGCGATGGAGTTCTTGTTGGAAGCGTTCCGCGAGCGTCGACGGCGGCTTCAGGTGGAGCACCTGCTGCTGCTGCTGCTGCGCTGCCTGATCGTGCTGATGATTGTCTTCCTCTGTGCGCGCCCCTACTTCGAATCCAGCTTTCTGTCCAGTGCACTCGGAGGCAGCAGCACCACGCGAATCCTGCTGATCGACGATTCGGCAAGCATGCAGGCCTCGGTCGAGCGCGTCACCGCCCTCCAGCGAGCCGTCTCGGCCGCCCATGAGCTGGTCGGTCGCCTGGCCACCGAACGGCCTTCCGACAGCGTGGAGATCGTACTCGCCAGCGCACCAGAGAAACGCTATTTTGTCGCCGACCAGATCGGCTCCAAGGCCGCCCCAGCCCGCTCCGCGCTGGGCAAGATCAAGGCCGGGTTCCGCCGGGCCAACCTGAGCGACGTCTTGACCCGCTTCGAGAAAGCGCTGCTGACCAAAGAGGATGATGATGCGGCCAAGACAAAGGTGGTCTACCTGTTCAGTGACTTTCGCCGCAGCGACTGGTCCTCCAACACCAAGGCGGCCAACCTACTCGAAGCACTGATTCAGGACGGACCTTGGGTCCTCGCGGACGCCGGCCAGGCCCCCGACACCGAGAACCTGACGATCACGGAAGTCCGGACCGACCCCCCGATACCTGTGGCCGGCATCCGATTCCGTCACCTGGTGCGGGTCAAGAACACCGGCACGCAGACCCGAAAAAACGTGCGAGTAACCGTCGAAATGGGCGGCGCCAGGCTTCCGGCCGAACAGATCAGCGAGATCGCACCGGGAGCGACGGCTCAGGTCGAGATCCGATCTCAGCTGGTGGAAGATCCCGGCTGGAAGCACCTCAAGGCCAAGCTGCTGGACAACGACAAGCTGGCTGCCGACAACGAATATCACCTGGCTATACGGGTGCGTAAGGGGCTTCGAGTACTGATCGTCGATAGCGACGGATCGGCGCTGCCACAGGAACAAGAAAGCTACTATCTCGAACGAGCACTGAACCCTCGCGGCCGCTACCGCTCAGGCGTCCTGCCCACGGTGACCAGTCCGGCCAAGTTCATCGACATCACTGACCTGTCGCCTTACGACATCATCGTACTGGCCAACAGCGTCCCCGATGATCGCCGAGTCGAAATGCTCGAGCAGTATGTCAAGGAGGGCGGAGCGGTCGTGATCCTGCTCGGGGACAGGATTGCGCCAAGCGACTTCAATCGAGTGATGTTTCGCGACGGGACGGGACTGTCCCCGCTCAAGATCGGACCGGCAACCGATCTACTTCCCGCTGGCGGGAGTCAGACAGATCCGGTCCACTTTCTGCCGACGGTCCCAGGCCCCCCGCTGACCATTTTCCGCGGTTCGACCAACCCACTGCGCCGCCAGGTGCACATCTGGCGCGCGTTCCGCACGGAGGTGCCGGAGAAGCTACCCGCAGGCACCCAGGTGCTCTGCCGCTACACCAATCCGGACGGAACAGCCGCGATGGCCACGGCAACCTACGGACGGGGCCGGACGTTTCTGATCACCACCCCACTGGACCTCCATTCCAACTGGAACGACTGGCCCAAGGACCCGAGCTATCTGGTCTTCACGCAGGACCTGATCACCTTCATGACCAGCCACCAAGGGTCGCCCCAAGTCCGCCGGCCCGGCGGCAAGCTGAGCTATCGGCTGCCCCAGGGCTTCGGTGGAAGCGTCGAGTTCATGGGGCCCGACAAGAAGCCGCAAAAAGCGGCAAGAGAGATCCGCGGCGACAGCTCCGGCAATAAGGAGCGAGAAGAACACTGGTTGAGCCATCCGGCAGGCGAACAGCCCGGCATCAACATCTATCGGATAACAGGCGGGGGCAAGGAACGCTCGCTGTGGTACGCAACCAATGTCGATCCAGCGGAGGGGGAGTTGCTGCGCATCGACAAGGAAGAACTGAGGCGCAGCCTTCCCGATACGGGCTACGAGTTCCTCACGCTCTCCGAGGACAGCTCCGACGTGAGCTTCCTGGTCGGAGAGAAACGCGAAGCCTGGAAGGTGCTGGCCTGGCTACTGCTGGCCTTGCTCGTGCTCGAATCTCTGATGGCATTTAGCTTTGGCAGACCCAAATAAAATGACTGATAGCACGAAAGACACACTGGGCTGGCTGTTCAACATCGACTGGAGCACCATTCCTCCGGATAGTACAGTCACCTTCCAGTTCTCCAACCTGCCGACAGGTTGGGGCGCATCGGCCTGCCTGGTCGCCAGCATCGCATTGGTCATCCTGTTCCTGACGCTGTACCGCCGGGAGGGAACCTCGCTGTCCGGCTTCCGCAAGCTGTCGCTGTTCTTGCTGCGGTGCGGCGTGGTCGCCGTCGCCTTCATGATCTGCTTCCGCCCCACCCTGCTGGCCAAGATAACACTCAAGAAGCCCGCACACTTCATCGTCTTGGTCGACCAGTCGTCCAGCATGACACGGATCGACAAGAACCTGCAAGACGACCTGGCGGGCGCCTTCGCCAAGGCACTGAAGATCAAGCCGGCGGACGTTCGAAAGCTACGGCGCTACGAGCTTGCCTGTCGCCTGATAGAGCTGGACAAATCGGCGCTGGTTGCGGGGCTGCGGCAGAAGGCTATCGTCGACGTCTACGCCTTCGATGCCGGTGTCTCCGAGCTCAAGACCTTCGCACAGCTGGACCCGGACACCAAGCCTGAGCCAGAACCGGCGGACGAGGGGTCTCCCAAGAAGCCCCCGAAGAAAACCTGGACGGTCCCTCGCCCGGAGTTGAAGGACTTCGGCCGGTCGACCCACCTGGGCGGCGCGGTGCGCGAGATCCTCTCCCGTTTCGAAGGGGAGCCGGTGGCCGGCATCTTCGTCATCACGGATGGCAAGAACAACGGGGGCCCCGAAGTGGCCGAGGCGATGCTGTTCGCCCACCAAAGACGCGTTCCGATCTGGGCCGTCGGAGTGGGCGACCCGAATCCGCCGAAGAACCTCGAGCTGCGCACGATCACCGCCCCACCGGCCGTCTTCCAGGGCACAGATCCCTATGAGATCCAGGTCGAGATCTTCCAGCAAGGCTTTCCCAACGAGTCGGTGCACGTGGTGCTCGAGAAGATCGAAGGCCAGACAGCGACCGAAATCAAGAGCACCGACGCCGAGCTCGGACCCGAGTCGAAACCGACGGTCGTCACCTTCAAGCTGATACCGGATAAGCTGGGCACCACACGCTACAGAGTGCGGGTCGATGCACTGCCCAAGGAGGAGAACAAGCAAGACAACTCCCGCTCCACGGCGGTCGAGGTCAAGGACTCGTGGTTCAAGGTCCTGCTGGTCTCCGGCGGACCGACGTTCGAGTACCGCGTCCTGCGCAACTACCTGGGTCGCGAAAAAGAACTCGAGCTGTCTCAGTGGCTCCAGAGCGCACCAGCATCGTGGAACGCTCAGCAGAACCAGTGGTACTGGGGAGCTGCACGAGTACGCAAAGCACGCAAACTAAACAAGATCGGTGAGACAGACAAGGCGGTTCGGCTGATGTCCGAGGTGATCGCGGCCAAGGTCGACTCCTGGGCGCCGACTGCAAGGGCCGAGCTTCGACAGTGGGGCCGCTCGGCCCTCGATGTGACGCTCGAGAAGGGCACCTGGACCAGCCAGCTAGACCTTCGCTCGCCCGACCTGTCCAAGCGCTTCGACGTGATCATCCTGCTGGATCCGGACCCCGCCGAAATCGAGCGGGAGGACATCGACCAGATCCACAAGTTCGTCGAAAACACCGGTGGAGGTCTGCTGTTCATCGCAGGAGAGAAGTTCGCGTACCCCTTCCTGTCCAGCCCGGCACTGTCCGGCTTCCTCCAGTTGCTGCCGGTGATCCCGGCGATGGAGACGGCCGGCGACCGGTACGAAGTGGGCCGGGTCTATCCCCACCCCTACACCCCCCAGCTGACAACCGAGGGCTTGACACATCATCTGACGCAGATCGTCGAGCAAGACTTCGAAAGAAACCGCGAGCTCTGGTCCTCGCTTCCCGGCATGTACTGGGCGTTTCCGGTCAAAAAACACAAGCCACATGCCCGGGTCCTGCTGCGCCACTCCAACTCCGACGAGACGGGCACCGACGGCAAGGAGATCGTGCTCAGCGCAATTCATAATTTCGGCCCGGGCAAGGTGGTCTGGATGGGGTTCGACGAGACCTATCGCTGGCGCTCCAACGCCGAGGTGGTCTACAACCAGTTCTGGACCAAGGCGGTGCGCTACCTGACCACCGGCAAGCTCCTCGGTGGCAAACGACGCGCGCGGTTCGTCATCAGCGAGAGCGAGTTCGACGTGGGCGAGCCCATCCGAATCCAGGTGGAAGCGCTGGCACCCGACTACGCCAGCCCGCTGGAACAAGACGAGTTGCTGGTCGAGGTTGCCGGCCCTCAGGAGCGCAGCCTGACGCTGAAACAAATACCGGGCAACCCAGGGTGGTTCGAGGGGGTCTTCCAGGCACCGGTGGCCGGCGAATACCGGATGCACCTGGCAGGATTCCAGAAGCGGGCCTACCAGCCGGCACAGCTACAGATCATTCCCGCGCGACTGGAGTTCCGCAATCCACTGCTGGACATGGCAGCGCTGACCCAGCTGACGGCCGCGGGCGAACGGAAAGACGATAAGGAGCAGGACTCAGGAAAGCGCGGCTCGGCTGAGCTCAAACCCGGCGTGGGCCGTGTGCTCCAGCCGAATCAGCTCAAGCTCCTGCCAGGTTTGGTGCAGGACGAATCGATCGACCTCGAAGAGCCCCGCCCGCCGAACGAGCTGTGGGCCTCTCCGCTGGTGATCATGCTCGTGACACTACTTTTAACCGCAGAATGGCTGATCCGAAAGCTGTCTAACCTGTTGTAACTGATTGACCCGGCAATGCCGAGCTTGGCCAGCCGGCGCAGACGTGGCCGCCGCGGCGCGCAACCGCGACACAACACGCTGCGCACAAATGGCTTATAGCTGACGCCAAGGCGGAGGCCGGATCGTGGGCAAGGAGAGAAGAACCTCGTGCAGCCAGACTATCAAGAGAAGCTGGCCACGCTGAGAGGCCGAATACGTACCTTTTTGGCCTTTCAGGGGCTTGTTTACATCATCGGTTCGGTGCTGGTGCTGGTCCTGGTCGACATGGGCCTCGATCGGCTCCTTCGACTGGACGTGGGCCAGCGCGTCCTGCTCGATCTCGTGGTGATCGGCGCCCTCGGGTTCGTTGCCTACCGTCACTTCCTCTCTCCCCTCGCGATTCCACTCTCGGACGAACGCGTCGCGATCCTGATCGAGCACCGCTTTCCCGAACTCGGCGACCGCCTGATCAGCGCACTGCAGTTCCAGCGGATGATCGATGCAGGCAAGCCGATCTCTCCCGCGCTGGCTGACCAGGTGATGCAGCAGGCCGCCGAACAAACCGCCCGCCTGCCGATCAACGAACTGATCAACACCAAGCGTCTGGGAGTGATCGCCCTCATCTTCGGCGCTTTCGTTCTG
>CAZANL010000120.1:0-3056 GCA_964486115.1 uncultured Planctomycetota bacterium | reverse complement strand
GGGGAGTGGAGCGGGAATCATCATCCCTTCCGACGCCTGGGCCACGTGGGCCAAGCGCAACCTGTTGTTCCAAGCTGAAGAGTGGCCATACGACAGCAAGGTCAGAATTCTCGGCTTCGAGGATTACAAGGCCCGCGTTCCGTCGGGCGAAGCATTCGTGCTCCACATCGAGGCGCTTCGCGAGCGGCCTGACGGCAGCAGATACATCATCCCCAAGACAGTGCAGATCTCGTTTCGCTTCGGACAAGGTGACTGGCAAACCGTCGAACCCAACAGCAAGGCCAACGAAGAGGGGACATATCGGTACCCACTCGGCGCGGTGTTCCGCCCGGTGGAAATCACCGTCCGGGCTGGCGACTACAAGTCGCCGATCCACCGCATCTTCATCGCGCGACGCCCGGAGCTGCCCAACCCAGTCCTCTCGATCGTTCCGCCAAAATACACACGCCAGAAGAACACCGCGAGCCGGCGAACTCGAGCCGCAGCCGGCAGCGTGCCGGTTCCGGTCGGCTCGAAGGTCACATTGACCGGAGAAGCATCCAAGGATCTGTCGCGGGTGCTGATCTACCGCAACGGCAAGTCGGTTTCAGGCGTCAAGCTGACCGGCCCCCGTACCTTCGAGATTGCGATGGCCACCAACGACCCGAAATCAAGCGGCACATGCAAGGTGATCTTGCGGGACACCGAAGGGGTGACCAATCACTCCGCGGCCCTGTTTTCCCTGCTGATCGAGCCAGACCACCGCCCAGTGGTCCGCGCCAAGCCGGTCGGCATCGGCGACCGGATCACCGGCGTGGCGCGGGTTCCCTTCGAGATCGAGGTCCGCGACAAGTACGGACTGTCCGAGGTGGGCATTCGCTACGAGTTGCACCGGCGCAAGAAAGCCGGCGGCAGCCGACCGGCGACGGTACATGGCTACATCCGCCTCTGGCGCGCGGCCGCAGCCCCAGGTAGCAAGCAGTTCTCGCGGGAACGACGCAACCTCGACCTGGAAGACGAGTTCGAGAAGAAGCGCCAGGTGGACACCGAGTTCCAGCGTGCGGAGGCCGGCGACCGACTGCGGGTCTGGATCGAGGCCACTGACTACGGCGTCGGCGAGCGCCTAACACGCTTCCCCGAGCAGGGCTTCCACTTCTCTATCGTGCCCCAGACCGTACTCCACAAGCATTTGCTCGACCAACAAAAGCGTCTCCGCCGGCAATACTCGACACTCGTCGAGCGAGAGAAGGGGATTTCCTGGGGCCTGATCCGTCAGCGCAACATGACCGAGTGGAAGATCACCAAGGACAACCAGATGATCCTGGACAAGCTCGGCACCGAACAAAGGCGGATCCTGCGCGCATCACTGCGACTGGCGACTGCAATCGAGCAGATCCGCGAGCAGATGGAAAACAACCGGCTCGATCGCAAGGGCGATATGCGCAAGAAGCTGCGCTACAAGGTCATCAGCCCGATGAAAGACCTTGCCGACAACCAAATGACCCCTTTCGCGGCTGATCTCGAGCGGATGGCTCAGCAGCTGGGACAGAAGCCCGTCAAGCAGCTCGACGAGGCGATCGACGAAGCGGGCAAGATCGTGACACGGATGCAAAAGATCCTGCTGGCGATGGAGCGCTCGGAGGTGTTCGACGAGGTGGTTACGCGCCTGCGCTCAATCATCCGCCTGCAGCAAGAGCTTCGGCGCTTGACGGCAGAAGCCCATCGAAAAAAGGTGGAAGGCAGCCTGCCCGACATCTTCGGGCAGCCGACCAAGGAAGAGAAAGAGCGCAAACCCAGCAAGCCCAAGAAGAACAAGAAGAACAAGTAGTGACAAAAAGAGGAGAAATCTAGCGATGAAAACCGGACGCTGTGTCCCGGCACTGTTACTCGGCCTGCTGCTGTTCATCGGCTCGGCCGAGGCGCAGGACGCCGAGCCCCCCAAGAAGCGGTCCACGCTCTCCAAGATGCAACGGGAGATCAACTCCCGGATGAAGCAACTCGAGGAAATCATGGATCGGCTGATCGATCAACTCGAGAAGCAGGACATGGAGAAGGCGACGCGATTGCGCAAAGCCCTCGCGACTTCCCGCAAGAAGGCGATCGTCAACTTCATGAAGCGTATCTCCTCATTGCTCAACAAGGACCCCAAGAAAGGCGTCCAGACCGGCAAGGCGCTCGACGATCAGGAAGCGTTGCTGAAGATCCTCGAGGACGTGCTCGAGACATTGATGCAATCCAGCGAGATCGATGCCCGCCGGGAGAAGATCAAGGCGCTAGAGGATCTCATCAAGCGCGTGAAGAAGCTGCGCAAGGAGGAAGAAGAGCGGGCCAAGAAATCCGAGAAGCTAGCCACCGCGGAGCGCAAAGTAGCCGCGCTGAAGAAGGCCGCCCAGGAGATCGAGGGTCTACTGAAAAAACAGCAGGAAACTCACGAGAAGACCTCTGACGCCAGAAAATCGGAAAAGCTGGATGGCGAGGGGAAGGCGCTCTCGAAGACCCAGGGAGATCTCGCCAAGCAGGCCAAGAAATTGGCCGGAGCCCTCCCCAAGGCCCTGGGCAAGGCGGGCAAGGCCGCTTCCAAGGCTCTCTCCTCGGCCTCCGGCAAGATGAACAACGCGGCCGAGAGCCTATCCAAGGCGGGCAAGGCGGGCGGAAAAACCGGTGGCAAGGCAGGTGGAAAAGCAGGTGGCAAGGCCGGCGGAAAAGCAGGTGGCAAGGCGGGTGGAAAAGCAGGTGGCAAGGCGGGTGGAAAAGCAGGTGGCAAGGCCGGCGGAAAAGCAGGTGGCAAGGCCGGTGGTGAGGAAGCCGGAAAGCCGCAAGCCGGTCAGCAGGCAATGCAGCAGCAGAAAAATGCGATCAAGGAGCTGAAGAAGGCCCTCGAGGAGATCCAGAAGGAGCTGAAGAGCGCCCGCAAACTGCTAGCCCTGCCCGAAAAGTACAAGAAGCTGGCCAAGAAGGAAAACCAGGGCGAGAGCGAAGCCCAGAAGATGGCCAAAGAGCTCTCCCAGAAGGACATCGGGCAGCCGGGACAGCCCAAGCCGGGCGAGAACGCCCTCAATCAAGCTGGCAAGTCGATG
>CAZANL010000119.1:2595-10139 GCA_964486115.1 uncultured Planctomycetota bacterium | reverse complement strand
GACGTTATAAAATAGCAACGCGTATTCCACGGCCTTCAAGGCATTACTCAAAAACACCTTATGCTGTTTCTTCCGGTTCGGGGTCGAGATCCGTCTGTGCCATCAACTGCTCGGCCCAGTCGACCTCCTCGGCCCAGAGTGGACCCAGTGCGTCGGTCCGCTCACGCGCACCTTCGATCAGGCGTGAGGCACTACCGGTGTCGCCCTCCAGCCAGGCGCGCAGAGCCTGGTCGATCTGCGCATTGGGCCGGTTCGGCTGCAGCTGATCAGCTCGTGTCAGCGCCGGCATCGCGCCAGGACAATCACCGCTGACCAGATGCCAGTGCGCCAACGTGCTCCAGGCAGAACTGCAGCGGGGCTCCAGTTCCACTCCGCGACGAACATAACCCTCCGCCTCGGTGAACCGCCCCTGGCGACAGAACAACCGACCGAGGTTCTCATGCCCGATGTGGCTGTCCGGCTGGCATTCAACCAGCTGTTCGTACGCATCCTGAGCAGCAGCCTGATCACCGTCTCGCTCCTTGAGCAAACCGAGATAATAAAGCCCCAGCTCTGCCTGAGGATCGGCGGCCAGTGATCGCTCGACGTAACGGCGCGAGAGCTTCCAGCACTCCGCGTCGTATGCCTTGCCCGACAGCCGCGCCAGATCGGCGGCGCTCAGACTGTCGCTCTCGAGGACCCGCGCCACGACCTCGTCGAAGGCCTCCTCGCCGTGAAGGTGGAGCACCGCCTCCGCCTCGCTGATAGACGCCATGACCCGATGTTCCCCTTCGTCCAGCTGGCCGAGGTGGCGCGCGACCGCTTCGAGGTCTTCCCAGCGCTTGGCCTCCGCCAACACGTCGATCCGGCTCCAGCAGCAGTAAGACTCCGACTCACCCAGCGTTCTCGAACGATCGATCGCCGCCAGTGCCCGGTCGAACTGCCCCTGTGGATAGAGGGTCTGCGCCAGCAACAAATAGGCCCAGGGGTCGTGAGGTTGAACTGCAATCGCCTGTGCGACTGCTTGCTGGGCCTCTTCGCGCCGACCCAGGGCATTCGCATAAGACACCACCTGGGTCAGGTAGTAATAGTCCCGTCCACCGACCGACTGGTTGCCCGCCTTGGACAGCTCGATGCAGATTTCGGTGTAGCGCGAGTGGCGGGAATAGATCTTCAGCCCCTGAAAACAGAGGTAAGGGTCGTCCCAACTGGGCGCTCGCTCGAAGACTTGCTGTGCTTCATCCCATAGCTCGAGTTCGACCAGCAGACGAGTCATTCGGTAGTGGCTGTCCTCGTCCGCCACGTCCTCCTTGAGCGCACGGCGAACCAATTGCTCCATCGACTCCTCGTCCCCGGATCGCTTGGCCAGCGTCGCCTGGTAGAGCAACATCTCTGGGTCGTTCGGATGACGCGCAAGCAACGCCTCGACGTGTGGCCCCAGCTCTTCCCAACCGTCCTCGTCAGCAAGAAGTCGAACCACCATCCGCCTGGCAAACCCGACCCGCCCGTCCTCATGGACCAGCCCTTGCCTGGCATGCGCCAGCGCCTCCGCACTCATGCCCTGCTCTTTCAATGTCGAGACCAGAGCGGACAGCAGATGCTCATCGCTGAACTGGGTCAACCGACAGGCCTTGACCAACTCGCCCACCGCCTCTTCGGCATGGCCCGTCTCGCGGAGACTGAATGCCAGCTGATGCTGCGACCAGAGGTCCGCCGAATCGAGCGAGACCGATTCGCGCAATAGCTGGACCGCCCGCTGGTGATTGCCCTGCTGTTGATAGGCCAGCGCCAGCTGACGCCGAGCCCATGGATATTCCTCATCCGCCGCGAGTGCTTGCTGCAGCTTTTCGAGGCCGTCAGACTCACGTCCCAGGTAGAACTGGGAAGCCCCGAGGATAGCCAGCCCGGCCGGATGATCTGGCTCGGCCAACAGCAGTTCTTCACACACATCAATCGCCTTCTGGAAATAACCCCAGCGTAAATACACATCTGCCAGGGAGATTCGTGAAGAGGAGTGAGGCGGCGGAGTGCGAACCGCCCGATTGAGATGTTCGACCGCCTCCTCGAAGCGATGTTGATGGCTCAGTACGACACCCAAACGTTCGAGCAAATACGGGTCACCCCGTCGCATCACCAGCGCCTGCTCGTACGCGTCGGCCGCCGCCTCGAAGTGGCCCTGCATCTCGCGCAGCCGCCCCTGGTTGAGCAGGTTGTAGGGAAGCCGAGGAGACAGCTCCATCGCCACGCGAACGAAGTGGCGGGCCATCCGGTGGTCTTCCATATCGCAGTACAAGCCTGCAATCGCCATGTTACCTTCGATGTGACTCGGAGCCAGCTCCAGCAATTGCCAGAACATCCGCTCGGCCACCTCGTAGCGGTTCAGCTGCCGGCAGGCCTCCCCACAGCGCAACAGCAGGCCGATATCGTGAGGCATCTGCCCGAGCGCACCTTCGTAGGCGGCAACCGCCTCACTCAACTCGTTCTGCAGTTCGTGGAAACGCCCACGGTATCCCAGGATCCAGGCCTGACCGGGATGGGCCTGCTCCGCGCGCTCCAGGGTCGACTCGAGTCGCTGCTGAACCACATCGGACTCACCCATCACCCACTCGAACTGCTCCAGATCGTGCTCCAGCAGTTGCACCCATGGCTCGATGCGGCCGGACAGCCTCTCAGCCGCGAGCTCGAGCTGGGCGCGCATACCCTCCTCCCCCCTTGCCCGTGGTGCCCTATCGAGGGCCAGCAGTCCCGCGTGAGAGGAGACAGTCACGCTGGCCTCCTCGGGAAGCACGGCCAGGCAGCCCGGATCGAGATACTCGACCAACCGCTCGGCCGACAGAAACGTCTCGCCAAACTGGGTCGGCTCACGCAGCTGAACCGCCTGCCGCGTTCGATCGAATCCCACGATCAACTCCAGTGCCTCGTCCTTCTCGATCAGAATCGGCGCACCCACGCCCAGCAGCAAATCCAGCTCTTCGTTCCGCCCTAGACACCGCACCGTCCGGAGTCCGGCAAGCTCGAAGAACTCGGCCGCCTGCCCCAGAGTCCGCACATCGTCACCGATCCACTCGGGAGCCACCTTCCGCCCCAGAGTGCGCAACACGAGCTCGATCGCTGCCGTCCCCGGCTCACGGGAACTGGATAGAAACGGTACCCCTCTCAGCCCAATCAGATCTACACTCCCGCTCTCGACAAGACGACCGAGCGTAAGGGCTGCGCGGCTGGCGATCTCCGGGTCCACCTGCTCCTGCGCCAGCGCGGTGAAGTGGGCCACGGCTTCTTGCTGACTCCCATAGAGGTAATGCAACTCGGCGATGCGATATCTGTCTTCGAGAGCATTGTCGCTGGAGGGACTGGCCTCGCGGATTTCCTCCAGCAGCGCCAACTCTGCCTCTGGATCGATCACCGAGAGCACGCGCAGCCTGCGACGCCGCAGCCACAACTCGTCGGGAAACGCGGGCCCGAGGACATCCAGATGAGCCCCGGCCAGCTCCAGATTGCCTTCCGCCAGCTCTACGAAGGCCAGCCCGTCCCTGGCCAGCCGCTCGCCATCCGGCAAGTTGCGCAGTTCCTCGAAACAGCCCCTCGCGCGCAGCAAATCCCGATAGAGCAATGCGATCTGGCCGTGGCGATAGATGTAGATCGGCGCCGGCGGCCGATCTGCTTCGGGGTAGGACTCCTCGATCACTTCGAAGGCCGAATTGAAGCAGTTCTTGCACGCCCAGCTGTAGGCCAATTCTGCGCTGATCAGCGCTTGGTCCCACGGGTCGTCGGCAAGCCCGAAGGCATATTCCAACTCGAGGATCGACATGTCCGGACGCCGAAGCGCCAGCTGCCAGAGAATCCCCTTGAGCCGGAGCAGGTCCGCTGTCCTGTACGAGGGTGGCTCGGGCGTGGAGAGCGTATCGGCAAGGCTGAAAGCTTCCCTGAAGCGCTCCATCCGCATCAGACACCGGATCTTCAGCAGCAGTGCGTCGACATACGCATCAACCGGCTTGCCGGCCTCGACGGACCACTGAACGTCATCGAGCTGTTCGAGGGCGGCTTGGGACTTGTGCCCCTCGTAAAGGCGAGTGCACTGCTGGACCAGTTCTCTCATGGGAAGTGTTCATTATCCGTCAGTGACGGGACTCCTGCAACCTGCTGCCGTTTCTATCCCGACCGTCGACCAATAAAATTCTATTCTCGCTCAGCGCTCGATTCAGAGCAGTGACGTCGGATCGACATCGATGGTCAGATTTGTTTGTCCTGCGATCGCGGCACACTGCCCGAGGATCGGCCGCAGGCGCAACAACTCACCCGCCGTCCGTACGCGCAGCAGTAACTGGTAGCGATGGCGATCCCGCAAATAGGCGATCGGCGCCGGGACCGGTCCCAAGATCTCGCGGCCGACACCACAGTAAGGTAGCAGCGCCTGCTTGACCTTGGACGCGGACCGCCTCGCACGTTCCTCTCGCTCATCCTCGAACAGCAGCCGAACCAGCCGGGCAAATGGAGGATATCCTAGCTCCCGCCGAGAGTTGAGCTCCCGCGAGTAGAACCCGGCGTAGTCATGCTGCGCAGCAGCCAGGATGGCATAGTGCTCCGCAAACCGCGTCTGCACGTAGACCCGCCCAGGTGCATCGCCGCGACCGGCCCGGCCCGCCACCTGGGCGATCAACTGAAACGTCCGCTCTGCCGCCCGAAAATCAGGAAAGTGCATCCCGATGTCAGCCGAAAGGACACCGACCACGGTCACCCCTGGAAAATCCAGCCCCTTGGCGATCATCTGGGTCCCGAACAAGATCGAGAGTTCTCCCGCGCCAAAAGCACGCAACACCCTTTCATAGTGCGCTGGTGTGGTCATCGTGTCGCTGTCCATTCGGGCATAACGCACCCCGGGAAAAGTCTGCGCCAGCACCTCCTCGATCTTCTGCGTTCCGACGCCGGTATAGCGAAAGCTGGGGTTGTCGCACGCCGGACAACGACGGGGGGGCCGGTCCTCCGCCAGGCAGTAGTGGCAGACCACGCGGTCCATCCGCTTGTGGTAGGTCATCGACACATCACAGCGCACGCACTTGTGAACGTGCTTGCAGCGCTGGCAGTGCAGATAGGTCGAGAATCCACGGCGATTGAGAAACAGGATCACCTGCTTGCCGTCCTCGATCGCACGCTGCACCCCGAGCGTGAGGGGACGCGAAAAGAGTACCGGCACCCCGTGATCGGTCAGCTCCGTCGTCATGTCGATGATGTGCACCTTCGGCATGGCTCGGCTGCTCACTCGCTCCGGCAACTCTACCAGGCTGTACTTGCCGCTGCTTGCGTTGCTGTAGGACTCCAGGGCGGGAGTCGCGCTTCCGAGCAGAACCATCGCCCCTTCCGCCTTGGCCCGCATCACCGCCACGTCCCGAGCATGGTATCTGGGCGTGGACTGCTGCTTGTAGCTCGGCTCGTGTTCCTCGTCGACTACGATCAACCGCAGCGCCTCGACCGGCGCGAATACCGCTGAACGTGGACCGATCGCGACTCGTGCGTGCCCATCCCGCAAGGCGACCCACTGGTCATGCCGCTGCGCGCCGGTCAGTCCGCTGTGCAGGATTGCAACATCGTCGAATCGCGCCCGGAAACGAGCCACGGTCTGAGGTGTCAGCGAGATCTCCGGTATCAGCACGATCGCCGCCCCCCCATCAGCCAGTACTTTTTGAATCGCCCGCAGATAGATCTCGGTCTTTCCGCTGCCGGTCACTCCGTGCAGCATCGTCACACCGAAGGCGCGGCTGGCCAGCTGATCGCGGACCCGGTCGAGCACCACCTGCTGTGCCAGGGTCAACTCCGCCGGTGGCGGATGGGGCGGAACGTCGATCCCCGCCAGCGGGTCGGCGTCCATCATCACATCCTCGGTGGCAATCAACCCATGCCGCTCGAGCGTCGACAGGGGGGCCGCCGAGACCTTGCAACGGCGTCCGATCTCGGCTCGGGTCAATTGCGCGTCGGCCTCGAGCAACAAACGCAGAACGCGAGCCCTTCCGGGATAGCTGTCCTGCAGTGTCTTGATCCGGTCCTCCGCCTCGAGCGCAGAGCAAGCCAGCTTGACCACGCGACGTAGCCGACCCTTGACGCCCTTCTTGACCCCTCCCGGCACCGAGGCCTGCAGCGCCTCGCCCCACGAGCAGGCGTAGTATTGAGCCATCCAGCGGGTCAACTCGAGGATCGCGGCAGACACGATCGGCCGCACATCGAGGACCCTGCTCACCGACTTGATCTTACCAGCGGGCACCTCGGTCGTATCGGCAAGCGCGACACAGACTCCGACTTCCGGCTTGCGCCGACGCCCGAACGGCACCTCCACGCGACAGCCGGGAACGAGCCCAGGACACAGCTCGTCCGGCACGGCGTAGTCGAACAACTCGTCGATCGGCCGGGGCAGGGCGACCCTGGCGAACATCAGGTCGGAGTGTCGAGGGCTTGGTGCTGGTAAGCTTCTCGCCGAGCCATCCACCAGCGCGTGACCGAATCTCTCGTGCAGAAGTTCTTACCCGTCAGCTTTCCCAGGATCCGCCTCAGATCAGACTGGGACGGCTCACCGGCCAACTCACAGCGAACGACGAGGAATCCCAGTGCGGACACGCCGATATTGCGCAGCGCGATCAACGCAAACCGTTTCTCGGCAGGTGTGCCTGCACAGAGATGATCAACCAGGTGAAACACCGAGACCGGGTCGGCCTGTGAGGCAGACTGGCAGATCTCTTTCAGGTCTGCCCAGGAGACCGAGGCCTTCCGGCAGCTACGCCGCCAGAGCAACTCCTGGATCGCCGCGTTGAGATACAGCAGGAGGAACAACGAGAGCAGCGCCCTGGCCTCTGGCCTGCGCTCGGGCAAATAAAGCCAGAAGGCACCCGCGCATACACCCACCCCCAGCACGAAGACCCAGAGCGTGCGACGCATCCAGACCATCGGACGCCCGGTCAGTGCGCTCGCGTACTGGATGCCGCTGGTGCTCCATCACGTTCCGGCGAACAGTCACGCGAGCAGCGCGCAATGCCTGACGGCGGTTTGTCCACCGAGCGCTAGCGGCGCTTGCCGCCGCCCGACTCGTCCAGCGCCCGTTCCTTGTCACCGATCTTGATCCCGACAATGCCGAGACCCAAGCCGAGCAACAGCACCGCGGCCACGCCGCCAAAAATGAACAGCGGCATCTGCTTTTTCTGGGCCGCTGCAGCGGCGAAGTGTACGGGGCAGTACCAGATCGCGTCCATCACCTTTCCCCCGCGCACCTTCCGGAACTTGCGGTAACCCAACCGCTCACACGTCTTTCCTTCGCTGACGTGTCGGCAGGGCTCGCCCTTCTCGTGCTTGCGACCCTGATCGATCGGAATGCCGCTTTCGCCGCCACTGCCGGCCGCCTTCCTGTCGAAGTGGTGATAGCAGATGAAGTAGTGCGCATCGCACTTCGCCTTGTCGCCACTTCCCTCATAGATCTCGCCGAGCGAGTCCCTGAGCAGCTCGACATCGGTCTCGTGCCGCTTCTTGTCGTCCGGGAGCCTGTACTCCTTGTAAACCGAGTCCTTGTCCAGATCGATGAGCTTCGG
>CAZANL010000119.1:0-2585 GCA_964486115.1 uncultured Planctomycetota bacterium | reverse complement strand
GGCTTGCTCTGCTTGTCATACTTGAACCAGATCAACTTGACCCACTTGATATCCTTGCCACCTCGCTTGCACCAATGGCAGACGACGGGGCGAGTCCGAGCCTGAG
This sequence comes from uncultured Planctomycetota bacterium, assembly GCA_964486115.1. Taxonomy (GTDB): domain Bacteria; phylum Planctomycetota; class JACQVV01; order JACQVV01; family CAZANL01; genus CAZANL01. The sequence continues at coordinate 2,479 of CAZANL010000119.1, read as the reverse complement.
CAAAGGCGGACGAACTGAACAAAAAGAGCCCCAGAACGGCAAGGGCGAAACAACGCTTCATGACCACGTTCCTCGAGAGGTGGGTATCGGAAGGTTCGGAACCGTAGAATTTAGGGGATTTGACGCGACTGGTCAAATAGAATCGATTTGATGGGCCCACGACATGCCGTTTATGCTGGCAGTTTCGACCCCCTGACCAATGGGCACCTGGACATCATCATGCGGGCGGCCAACCTGGTCGATCAACTCACCGTCGGCGTCGGCACCAACCCCGGCAAGACCTACCTGTTCCCGCTCGAGGAGCGAATAGACTGGGTCCGGGAGGCCGTGGATGACTCGGTCCTGGTCAAACCGTTCGAAGGGCTGCTGGTCGATTTTGCCCGTTCGCAGGGCTGCCAGGTGATCATCCGCGGCCTGCGCAGTGCCCCAGATTTCCACTACGAATTCCAGATGGGGATGACCAATCAGCAGCTGGACGCCGGAATCGAGACCATTTTCCTGCTGACCCGGCTATCCCACCTGGTGGTTTCCGGCAGCATGGTCAAGGAGATCGCTCGGTTCGGGGGAGACCCCTCCCCTTACGTCCCAGGAGTCGTCGCCACACGCCTCCGAGACATGTTCGCGTGATCCTTGCAACGCAGCTGAGATGCCGCTAGACTCCGCCTAATGCAGCCCAGAGAGCTTCGAAAACGCCTTCCACTGACACTGTTTACCGGGTGGATGATCCCTGGAGCCGGACACCTGCTGATCGGCCAACGCGGCCGCGGCATCTTTCTGTTCGTTGCGCTGATCCCCACGTTCGTCGTCGGACTCGCGATCGGCGGCTTTCGCAACGTCTCACTCGAGCGGCAGCCAATCTCCTTCGCGGCTCAGGTCGGAATCGGCTCCACCTGCGCCATCGGCTGGGTTCTCTCACGTCGGCTCCCGGCCCCTCCGGTTCCACCCAAGCACCTCTCACTAGGCACACTGTATACGGCAGTTGCGGCGTTGCTGAACCTGCTCTGCGTGCTGGATGTGTACGAGCGAGTGATCCGGATGAATCTGCCGGACAAGGGGCAGTCCGCCCACAAGAACGGCGCTACAGACAAGTCCTCATGACCGATCTCATCCTGCAGTCCCTGCCAATCTGCCTGGTGGTCTCGATGGTCGTCGTGGCGCTCGAGGAAGACACCCTGGCGCGGTGGGCCATCCGGTTCTTGCGCTACTTCGCGCTGTTCTACGGCGGTATCATCCTGTTTTCGGCCGCATTCTATGGACTGGAGTTGTTCTCGGACCGCTTCGGGTTCTAGACCACCCATCTGGCGATCCACTCCGGCCGCCGGGATCGGTGGATGGCCGACTACGGGTCACTGAACAAGGCGAGATGATTCAGGCCTTTCCGCGCCGGTGAAAACGGCTTTCTTCCTGGGTGATTTCAATTGCTACATTGATCTTCACGAAGCCGAAGAAACACCGCCGGATCCCGGTGGCCGTCAACCGACCTCCGTGGACCTCGACGCCATGGCCGGGGGGCGAGATCGTTCCGAGGTCGGGGCCATTGAGGGGCCCCGGGGACCTGCCAGGAGGGCGGGGGTGGGTTTTTCATGACCTCTCTGGTGGCTCCTGGAGGCGGTGGGTGCCCAGTGTTTTTCGGGTTCAAGTTCACCGAGCGGGGAGGCACCAACCCGAAGAGCGACGCCCTGGATTTGGAGGTCCGATTTGGTGACCACCAGCTCAATTCAATTCGCGAAGAGGGCCTGGACGGGTGACCCAGCGGCCTTCAACTCCCCGCGGCCCCCCTCGTGCAGAGTCTCTTCGAGAGGGTTTTCGGTCAGGGTGTGGCGAGCCGAGCTTGCGCGGCGGGTGGGCTCACTGCTGAACCCGGCAATCCGGCAGGGCTTTTTTTAGCCTCAGGAAACCCTCGGCCTCGACCGAAGTCTTGAGCAGCCACAGGTGGCGCAGTTGTTTGAGCTGGACGAGGGAGGCCACGCTGCGACTGGTCACACCGGCACAGTCGGTAATCCAGAGCGTGCGCAGCTTCTTCAACCTGACCAGTTCGGCGACGCCCGCGTCGGTGACGCCCGCGCACCGAACCAGCATGAGCTTCTTCAGGGCGGGGTGCTGTCGGGCCACCGTGGCCAGCGCCTGGTCGGACCAGTTCTTGTTGTCCGCCATGTAGAGCTTCTCGAGCTAACCGAGCCGGGCCACGCCCTTCCCGTCGAATGCGGCCCGGGTGCAGTTCAGCGACGTGAGCTTGGTCAGGGTGCGGACCGCCTCGAGCGCGTCGTTGTCCAGTCCACCGATGTTCAGGCGGGTCAGGTTGGTGAGCCCCTTCAGCAGCTTCAGCTCCTTTCCCAGACCCCGGTCTCCGAGGGCCAGCACGCGCAGCTGCTTCAACTCGCCAATCCAGGCCAGCTTGCCGCAGCGCTCTGCAGTGCCCCCGGTCAGGTGCAGCTCGGCGAGCTTGGGCGCCAGCTTCAAGGACGACATATCGAGCCGG
>CAZANL010000118.1:9833-10158 GCA_964486115.1 uncultured Planctomycetota bacterium | reverse complement strand
CGCCTGCCGCGCAAGACAGCAGGAGCGATGCTGCTGGTCTGGCTCTGCCTGCTCGGACCCCTGACCTGGCGGCAGACAGGATTCTGGCACGACACCGTCACACTCTGGACCCGAGCAATCGAGATCGATCCGCAAGGCTGGTCGTACAACTACCGCGGGACGGCCTACCTGGTCTCCGGCGATCCGACCCGTGCGCTGGCCGACTTCGAGACTGCGGTACGGCTGGCTCCCGGGACCCCCAGACCGTGGAGCAGCCGCGGTCTGGCCCGGATGCAGCTGGGCAACCCACGAGGCGCGCTGGCCGACCTGGACCGCTCTCTGGCGC
>CAZANL010000118.1:0-9823 GCA_964486115.1 uncultured Planctomycetota bacterium | reverse complement strand
ACCCGAGTACCCTAGTGCCCTAGTACCTAGTAGTAGTACCTAGTACCTAGTACCCTGCATTTAAGGAGTGACACGAGCAGGGGACCTGGGGGGGGGGGGGTTCCGCTGGCCCCCGACGACCCCCACGTCCTGCTCGAGCGAGCCACCGCGCACTACGCACTGGGGAACAGCCGCGCAGCCGGGGCTGACCTGGACCGATCGATCCAGCTCGACCCGAACAACCCACGGACCTACCTGAACCGGGCAACGCTGCGGGCGGCGGCGGCTGACCGCGCCGGCGCATTGCGAGACCTGGGCGAGGCGCTCCGCCTGCACCCCGCCTACCTCAACGCCCTCGCGGACCGCGCCGAGCTGCGGCGCCGGCTGGGCGACCTGACGGGCGCCCGCCAAGATCTGCTGCGGGCTCTCTCGCTGGCCGCGGACCCGCACAAACCCGCTCTGCGCCAGCAGCTTGATCGCCTGGGAGCCCGGTGAATCGCTTGTCGAGGCCCCCCACGGGTGATAGAAGGCTAACTGGATTGGTCGCTGCCTGAGATCGGCCACGAACAATATCATCCGGCCGGAGGCCCGGACATCGCCCGGTCACTGACCGGGCACCGAGCGAGCCGGTCCCGCTAACCCATGCCCCAGATCACCGACATCCAGAAAGACCTGGCTCGAATCGGACTGCTGCTCTCCCAGCCCGACAGCCCAGGGGATCGCCGTCTCCCCCACTGGCGGCGAGAGCTGGAGCTGCTCGAGGTGCTGGCCCAGAGTCTAGACCGGATTGACCCGGACAGACGCGAGCCGAGCTGGCTGAGCCTGCTCGCCGAGCGAACAAAAACGCTGGGCTCGATGGTCGTCAGCGGGCGACATCCGCCACGAGCCCAGGAGAAGAAGCCGCGAAAGCCACCGAGCAAACAGCCCACGCTGATCGAGTCGGTGCTGAGCTACTACCCCGGGTTTCTCGAAAAGGAGCGGCTAGCAGCGCCCGAGCCCGCACCCCCACTGCCCGTACTCGCTGTGCGAGAAGAGCTGGTGGCCAAGATCCAGCAGCACGACGTCCTGCTGCTGACAGGAGAGACTGGCAGCGGGAAGAGCCTGCTCAGCCCTCTGTTCGCGCTGGAAGCCGGGCTGGGGCGGCGGGGACGGATCGTCCAGACCCAGCCCCGTCGCATCGCCGCGCGTCAGATCGCGCTGCGCCTGGCCCAGATGACCGGCACGCAGCCGGGGGCGCCGTTCGGCTGCCACACCCGGGTCGACAAGTCATTTGGCCGCGAGACGGTGGTCAAGGTCGCGACTGACGGCATCCTGCTCCAGGAAATGCGGGGAGATCCGCTACTGTCGCGCTACGACCTGGTGATCCTCGACGAAGCGCACGAGCGCTCGATCCAGATCGACCTGCTGCTCGGCCTGCTCCGTCGGATTCGCGAACAACGGGAGGGGCTCAAGCTGATCATCACCTCGGCCACACTGGAAAAGGAGCGCTTCGCCGAGTTCTGGCAACTCGACTCCAGTCAGGTCCTCGAGGTGCCGGGACGGCTCTATCCAGTGACCCAGGAGTATCGTGACCCGGACGAAGAACCGGACTCTCCGCAGACGGACGACCTGGCCGCCCGTATCGGGCAGGAGATCTCGGAGCTGTGCGCCAGCGGGGCTCCGGGCGACGTGCTGGTGTTTCTGCCACGGTACAAGGAAATCGCCGAGACGACGCGCGAGCTGCGCCAGCTCAAGCTGCCCAACGTGGCATTGCTGACGATGCACGGCCGACAGGATCCCGAGGAGAATGCTCGCTGCTTTCGCCCCTTCCCCCAGCGCAAGGTGGTGCTGGCGACCAACATCGCCGAGACCTCGATCACCCTGCCCGGCATCCGCACCGTGATCGACTCCGGCCTGGTCAACCAGAAACAGTTCGACCCCAAGACCGGCATCACCAGCCTGCGACCGCGACCGATATCGAGGGCTTCGGCGGATCAACGCAGCGGGCGCGCCGGCCGACTGGCCGAAGGCACCTCGATCCGACTCTGGCCCGAGGCGCTACACGACCAGCGCCCCGCCTTCACCGAGCCCGAGATCCGCCGCAGCGACCTGTCGGCGCTGGTGCTCAGAATGTCTGATCTGGACATCACTGACATTCCGCGCTTCCCGTTCATCACCCGGCCCGCCAGCCAACAGCTGAGCGAAGCCCGTCGGACGTTGATCGAACTCGGGGCGCTCGAGCGGGGAGGGCCTATCACCGAGGTGGGCAAGCGGATGGCTGCTCTGCCGCTCGAGCCCCGAGTCGGACGCATGGTCCTGGCCGCCGTCGAGCACCACTGTCTGGACGAGGTGCTGACCATCGCGGCGCTGCTCTCGGTCTCTCGCAGCCTGTTTCGCCAGCCTGCGCCAGACCACCCCCAGGCAGAGGCGACACGCAACCGGATCAAGCAGATCCAGCGCAAGCTAGCGGACGGCGGCTCCGACTTCGACGCCCTGCGGACACTGGTCGACACCTATCGAAGCAAGCGCTGGAAGGAGCGCAAGGCGTACTGCGAGAAACACCTGGGCTCGATGGTCGCGCTGGAAGAGGTCCTGACTGTCCGCGGGGATCTGGTGGAGGCGCTCCGCGGCACCGGACATCTGATGAAATCCCGCAAGACCGGTCGCCAAAAACAACACGAGGCGATCGGCAAGGCGCTGGTCTCGGGGCTCGTGGGAAACGTCGCCGTCCGTATCAGCCGCTTTGCCTATGCCGGCCCAGGAGACACCGAGGTGTACATCCACCCCAGCAGCGTGCTGTTCGAGACAGAGCCCAAACCCGACCTGATCGTCGCCGGATCGATCGAGCAGGGAGAACATCGCACCTTCGCCCGGCACTGCATGGCGCTGGAAGTCAGCTGGTTACAACAGGTGGCGCCGCATCTGATGGGCTACATGCACCGCAACAAGACCTACGACGAGCCGTCTGGACGGGTGATGGCCGAAGAGGAGGTCTACTTTCGCCAGCTGACCGTGTCGCAGGGCAGGCAGGTCGACCTGTTCAAGCGAGACGAGAAACAGGCTCGGCGAATCCTGATCGCGGAAGGTCTGCTGGCCGACAAGCTCGGCCTGGGTCTCGACTTTCACCGACACAACGAGGCCGTCGTCGAGGAGGTGCGCCTGCTGGCCGATCGGCTGGGCAATCCGGAACTGGTGGCAGACGAGGCCACCCTCGTCGCGTTCTATGCCGACCGGCTATCCGGTTGCCAGAACAAGCAAGACGTTCGACGTCGGGTCAAGGGCGACCCCACCCGGCTGCTGGGCATGGGACTGGCTGATTTCCTCGGCCCAGCGGAGCTGAAGCGGGCCGAAGAGCTCTACCCGATCGAGGTCCAGCTGGGGGGACATCGATGCGCGGTGGAGTACGTCTACAACCCCTGGAACAAGCGCCGCACGGCGACGATCAGTGTGCCGCAGACCGCACTGCGCGCCATCCGACCGAGCGACATCGAGAAGGCGATACCGGGCTTGCTCGAAGAGCACGCCGCGCCGCGCATCGAAGTGTACGACGCCAAGGGGCAGGTCCTGTGCAACGAGGCCGGGTTCGACGCGGTCACCAGCGCTCTCCGGGTGGTCGACCTGGACCAGGCCTGGGCCGAGGCGCGTGAGGTGCTGGAGACCACGCCGACAGATCAGATCGGCCGCGTCCCGGGCCTGTTGGAGGGACTCTGCCAGCAGATCGAGGTCTGCCCCGGCGTCGACGCGACGCTCGGCCTCGAGCTGGACGCGCGCGGCTGGTGGCACAAGCTCTACAGTCGACCGGAAGAGGCGCTCAACCGCTCCCGAGAAGCCCTGGCCGGTTTCGTTCGATTGAAGATCGCCCTCCGACCTCAGATCAAGCGCGGCCTGGCGCCAAAGGTCAGCGACAAGCTGTCCCAGCGGTTCTTCGAGATGACCGGCCACACCTCGCTGGCCGACGGCCTGCGACAGACGCTGGAGTGGATGGCGTGTGGCGGTTACCTGGACGTCGAGGAGTTCCGGGCCGGCCTGACCCTGGAGCGGATCGGTCGTGAGACCGATCGCGCACTGACCCTGGCCAAAGAGCTGCCGGGAAGGATCGAGAAGACCCTTGACCGGCTGGCCAAGATCGGACGCGATCCGGCCTCCACGACGAAGGCCGACCAGGCGCTGCAGATCTTGCGGACACTGCAGGAGCAGCCGCCGCCCGTGCTGTCCGAGCTGCTGGAATCTCTTTGATTCGATGACGCCGTCTCGCGCAGATTACGCCCGGCAACCGGGGCTGCTGGAGGAGGTGATGGCGTTACTCGGGGTGGTCTTCCCCGGAGTGCCCGACCACTGCCGGCTGGTCAGGGGACCTTTCGCCCCAGAGGGCGAGCCGCTGATGCTGGCGGCCCCGTCCCACTGCTAGCGCACTGGATCGACCTGGATCAGCACGAGCTGCGGTCGGCAGAGGAAACGCAGCCGAGGAGCCGCACCACGCTCCATTCCGATGCCGCGAGAGACCACCAGCGCGCGACCACCCGACAGTCGGGTCATCCCCTGGGCCCACGCACGTGGGATCCGAGAGAAGGTGATCAACGGCAGCAACCCCCTCGGCGTGGGCAGCCGCACCTGGCCGCCGTGAGTGTGTCCCGCAACCAGCAGGTCGGCGTCGATTCGCCCCAGCGCAAAATCCGGACTGTGGCCGAAAACGATATGGAACCTCTTCCGGGCGGCCGGGACCTCGAGCCGGACGTTGAACGAATCCCACATCTCCAGCGCCGTTATCTGCACCTCGCCCGAGGTGAACACGCGGCTCCGATCGCCGATCATCTGCACTGGCAGACCGGAAAATATACGCTGCCAGCCCGGTCCTTCGGTGTTCCCGTTGACCGCGAACACGCCGAGCCGCGCGCTCAGATCGACGTCGCGCAGCACCGCGCGTAGCCGTTCGACCAGAACCGAGCGCCGTCTGTCGTCCCACTCCTGTAAGAAGTCGCCGGGCAGCAGGATCAGGTCAGGCCGCTGCTGCATCGCTCGTCGCAAGACGCTCCGCTCGTAGTCCCCGATGCTGTCGGCCTGCAGGTCGGCGATCACCAGAATGCGGATCGGTTGTGTCAGCTTGTCGCTGCTCAACCGGAACTCGGACAGCTCCAGCCGCTGCGGCTCCAGGCAAAAGGCATAGATCGCCACTCCGGCCAGCACCACACCAAGCAGCCCACAGGCGGCGGCACACCTCGCACGCTCACCGCGAAGCAGCCAGGCGCTGCCACACAGCATCACCAGACCATGCCCGAACAGCCCATGGGCCAGCAGTCCGAGCGCCATGAAGACGCCCCCGTGAAACAACCCGGAGACCCCGATCGTCAGGAGGCAGGTCAGGACCAGTCCACCGCCGAGCCCCGCCAGCAGTCGGCGCCCCGTGCGCCTGCGTGCCAGCAGCCTCAATGCCGCTCCATCGGCGGCCAGCAGCAGCAGGTTATACAGCACCACCGCGGCAATCGAGTAACGCGTGATCTCAGGGCCAGGTCCGTACACCCAGGAAGCGTAGCTGAAGCGACCCGCGCATCGCAAGCGTCCAGCTCGGCTCGTTGATTGTGCGGCACGCAAGGCGCTCGACCGTTAGCGAGAGGGCAATCTCATCAGCCTGGTGCACAACATCCTCGATGACCGCTCCAGTTTGGGATGGGAAGGCCCTCGAAGTCGCTTACGATGGTCCTGATGAAACGAGCCTTCCATATCGTCTACACCATCCTGGCCCTCAACTTCCTGATCCCCGCAGTACTCTACGCAGCGGCCCCCGACACGGCGCTCTCGCTGTTCATCCAGACAGGCGACTTCTTTGGCGTGGCCTACCCCTACACCGAAGACAGCGGGCTCTGGCGCATCCTGGCCTGCGCCAATGTCTTCACGCTGGCCTTCGTCTGCGTCTTGCTGCAGATCGACCTGCTGCGCTTCTGGGCCGCCCTCTATCCCCTGGTGTTTCTCAAGTCGATGGCGGCGCTCGGATTTGCGGTCGCCTGGCTGACCGGGGGCCAGTACCCAGGGTACCTGGCCGCGTTTCTGCTAGACGCGGTGACCGCAGCAGCGATGATCTTCTTCGCCGCCAAGGCGCGAGAAGAGCTGCTCCGAGAGGCACCAGCGAGCTAGCAAGAGGCGAGTGTGTCCCGCGGCGGCGGCGTCAACTGCGCAGCCAGCGGGTGGCGAACCAGACCAGCTTCAGCATATCCCGCCAGTTGTGGCCTTCGACCTCGACGTGAACCACCAGCGGACTGAGCAACACATGCGACCCCGCGTTTCCGGCCAAGTGGGCGCCCAGCCAGGTCGACTCCGTCGGCGGGATCACGTTGTCCACGGTCCCATGCAGCAGAAACACCGGACAATCGGGCGGAGGGCAGCGCATCGGCGAGAGCCAGCTGTCGCTGACGTGGCGGGTGACGTGTGGAAGCAGCCTCTGCCCCAGCACACTCGACTCGCGCTGGTAACAGTGCGTCGCCAGCTCCCGCGCCGGCGAGGGTAGCGTCTTCAACTGCTCTGCCGCTTCCTGCTTCTTGTCCATCAGGTAGAGGTCGAGCCACCGGCGCATCAGCGCCACCTGATCCGCGGGGACCAGCTTGTCGGCGGCCTGACGCAGCAGCACGGCGACCGCATAGATATGCGCCGGCAGCTCGCCGCCGTCGGGGAGCTTGCCCGTACACAGGTAGCGCATCACCCGGTCCAGATCGGCGTGTCCCCCAAACGAGATGACGTAGGCCAGCTTGTTCTTGAGAGCCGGCCGGCCCGCCGCGCTGACCGACAGCCCGCCACCGAAGCTGATTCCCATGATGCCGATCTTCTCGCCGTTGGCGACCTGCCCGACCGTCCATAGCGCGGCCTTCTCGATCATGTCGACCGAGCGCAGCGTGATCTCGTAGCTCTTCAGATCGATGATCTCGGGCGTGACCACGGTGTAACCCATCCCGGCCAGCTTCCGCGCCAGCGGCACCAATCGGACCTCGTCGATCCCGCCCCAGTGCACGCCGTGAACGAGCAGAATCACCCGCCCGTCACCTTCCTGTGGCCGATAGATCCGGCCCCGGATCGTGCCGTCGATCAACAGCCCCTTCTCGCTCCACGGGTCCCCGAGCTGCCTGGGCGCTGTCTGGGTGTCGGTGAGCCGGGTCAGAAACGTCACGCCCGGGCGAAGATAGAGGTACAGCCCACCGGCGATCAGCAGCAGCGCCACGCCCCCTGCCAGACTGACCTTGAGAATCGTCTTGAGCCGGCGTTTCACCTGGGTTAACGGTCCTCGGTCTGAATCGGGAAGGCCCGACAGGCCAGCGTCCGGACCTGCTTGGTATCTTCCACCAGCACCACTACCCCCAGATTGCTCGGCTTCTCACCCCGGGGCAGCTCGAAAACGGTGCGAATGCCCGCGCTCTCGACCGTCAGCGCCTGAGGTTTGTCGACCCGACGAACGACGTAGAACTCCTTGAGCGTCTTGCCCGCATTCTCACCCCGCGGACAGCGCGTGACCGCGGCTTTCTGGTACAGCACCGAAAGAACTCGCAAGGTCCCGCCGATCTTCAGCTGCTTGTCCCGCTGCCGAAACTGGACCTGAAGCGCGGCCTTGCCCTGCTTCAGCCGGACCGTGCCCTCGATGTCGATCTGCTCTGGCACCCGCTGCTCCTTCTGGAGAGCACTCCAGAAATCCCGCCCCCGAACCAGGCGGCTGCCCACAACGAGCTGAGGGGTGTACATCCGGCCACCCCGGGCGGAGACCAGCCGCTGCTGGCGCGCACTGAAAGCCTTGCTGCCGAACGGATCGGGCCAGCCCAGACGGTCCCAGTAGTCGACGTGCCAGGTCAGCACGACCGCATTGTCGAGGAACTCCCGGGTAGCGATCTTGCCGATGAACTCATCGGCGCTGGGACAGGAGTGTCAGCCTTGGGAGGTGTATAGCTCGACCAGAACACGGCGCACCTTCTGCGCCTGCAGCGGCAGGCAGGCCCACCCGCTGAGCAGCAGACAGAAGAATACGAGGCGCACCACACGAACACCTTAACAGAAAAGCGGCGGCACCGGGGGGTGCCGCCGCGTCGCTGTTGGGTGTGGGGGGGGAAGCTAATTATTGCGCGTGCGCCGCCCCGCGCCCGTCCGGTCCGGCATCGAGCGATCCCGCGAGCTGCCGGTCCCGTATTCGTACTTGTAGACCCGACGTCCCATCTCGACATATTCAGCGACGTTGAACTGCTCGAACGAGACGAACGGCCGCTGGGCCATGCGCTCGTGCATCACCTGATCGGACCGCTTCAGGCCGCTGCCCTTGAACCCGGACTTGCGCTGGAAGTCCTTGTTACCGGTCTTCTGCAGGTGCTTGGCATCAAAACCCTGATGCTTGCTGGCCCCGACCGTCTCGGCGTCGTGCTGCAGCGCATGGGTCAGATGGGCGTCCAGGAACTTCTCGTTGCGATCGGCGATCGACATCTTCGACTTGTAGATCTTGTTCAGCTTCATCGCGAACTGCACCTCTTCGAGGAACGGCTTGACATCCCAGAAGCCGGGCAGGCAGTGCAGGATCTTGCCGTCTTCGGTCAGGATGAACATCTGGATGTTCTTCGCCGCGGTGCAATTCCAGACCTTCTGGGCCGCCATCGAGGGCTGATGTTTATTCGACCGGCCGGCATACCTTTCCTTGCCGTCGATGTTCTTGAAGGCGGTCACGAAGTTAGCGGTCAGCAGGTTCATTACCTTCTTGTTCGGGAGCGTCACGGCTCTCAAAGTGTGACCGGCGCTTCACAAGCCGCCATCGATATCCCGACCATCTGGAGATAGAAGACCATCTTGTGCTTTTTCTTGGCCACTGCCTGGGCCGCACCGAGTGACTCCATCCACTGGTAGCCGCTCATCACCGACTTGACGTTCTTGGCCACGGTCTTGCCGTCGTATTTTTCGAGATGGCCCTGCGCATGGGCGGTCGGAATGACACCAATCAGCGCGAATATCGAAACTGCCACAGCCAGTCTTGTCATCTCATGCTCCTCTCAACAAATAATCTACAGGTCTTTGTTTTCGTTCCACCACTTCTGCCAGTCAGCCTTCTTGGCGCCCTTGTCGACGCCCGCAAGGCCGGTCAGAACTTCCTGGATCGTCCCCTTGAGTTCCTCGTCCCGCAGCGACAGCTTGCTGATCAGCGCGGGAATCGCATGACGCGCCTTGGCCGCTTCGCTCGCACCCAGGATGGCCATACGCTGCACGGGGTCCGATTCGTTGCTGAAGCGACCGACGAGGTATTGTGTCTGGGGATCACTGGTCAAGTTGCCGAAGCCCTGCTGGCAGACGTGGTCCCGCAGGCTGACCAGGCGCTGGCGCTGGGCTTCCTTGATCTGGGTCTTGCGCTCGTAGAGCTCGAGCAGCCGCTGGTGCTGCTCGCTGACGTGTTCTTTCTTGGTGGGCGTGCCGCGCCGACGGTTCGTCTGGCCCGAGGATGGGGCCTGCCGGGCACTGACCTGGTCAGCAGCGCGCTGGAGCGACTCGTTCTTACGATCGAGAAACGCGATGTTTCGGTCCAGGTCCTTGAGCAGATCCCGAGCGTGCCGGTACACGGTGACCATGTCGACCGCCGCTTCCTGGCCGGTCAGCGCAACCAGCTGCGCCAGGTGGGGCTCGAGGGAGGACGGCTTGGCCGCCGGATTTGCATAGTCATCCAGCGCCTTTTTCAGCTTGGAAACCAGCTCTCGCCGCTGCTTCGGCGTCATGCTGTTGTTCTGCACCCGCTCGGCTTGCTTGGTCCCCGCCATCTCGACACTACGCCCGCGAGTGATCTTCTGCTCGGCAACGACAGTCCGGGTAGACGGCTGCGGCCGGGTGTTCTGGGCTCGAGATGCCAGCGTCGCACGCTCGGCCT
>CAZANL010000117.1:0-10168 GCA_964486115.1 uncultured Planctomycetota bacterium | reverse complement strand
GGGAGATCCTCAGCACGATCATCCCGCCGAAAGTCAGCGTGCATTACGAGATCGAACCGGACCTGCCGATGATAGTTGCGGACCGCGCCCAGCTGCAGCAGATGGCGCTCAACCTGTTCACCAACGCCTGTGAAGCGATCGGCGTAGCGAGTGGTCGGGTGGAGGTGAATATCGGCAAGATCTTGATCGATCAGTGTGCAGCCAACAGGGTCTATATGGGTTCTTCGCTCGAGATGGGCCTCCATGTTTATCTGGAGGTCTCGGATACTGGGGTGGGCATGGATGTCCAGACGCGCTCTCGGATCTTCGATCCGTTCTATACCACGAAAGGTCCAGGTCGAGGATTGGGGCTGTCGGCCATCCTGGGTATCGTGATCTCTCACCGTGGGGCGCTCGAAGTCGAGAGTGGGCAGGGCGAGGGGGCCACCTTCCGTGTCACCTTCCCCTGTGCGGAGGGACTCGAGTCCCCGAGGAGGGAGGGGGATGCCCCCAAGGCGCAGATCGATCGATCCGAGCACCTGGTGTTGATGGTGGATGACAATGATCAGGTGAGGGCGTCCACCATGGATCTACTTGAAGATGCTGGATGGGCCGCAATTCAAGCTGATAGTGGTGCGGAGGCGCTCGATATGCTGCGTGAGGAGCCACGTGTGGTGTCGGTGGTCTTGCTGGACATGGTCGTGCCGTACATGACGGGTGAAGAAACGTTCCATCGAATCCGCGAACAGCACCCGGGGATCCCGATCTTGCTCACCAGCGGCTATCAGGAAGACAACGCGTCACATCATTTGTGTGAGCTTGCCCCGGCTGAGTTCATCCAGAAGCCCTACCGTGCCGAGGCCCTGGATCGGGTTCTCAGCGATCTGCTCATCAGCCAAGATCCAACCCCACCAACTGACAGCGGCAGTTGATGCGGAGGGCTTGTCGAGGGGGCCCGGACCAGGCCCCGCTCAGTGTGTGGCCGGGAGAGGAGTCCGTGGCATCCTCTGCACGTGTCTCGTTGGGCGTCGGATAGCGGAGCTGTTTTGCTGAAACACCTCGACCACGTTTTCAGACCGCTTGCGTTACTCTCTGACGATCAGGCGCTCAACGGTTATGATGGAACCCAGCAATCATCGATCTGGCGGTCAGGCCGGGTGACCGTCAGTTTCTCCCGGAGACCCTGAGTAGAGTTGATGGATTCCATTTCGGCAGGAGAACTGGAAGAACTCGTGAGAGATGGCATGTGCCTGGCCGGAACCCCGGAGCGGCCCGCCATCATGCTGGATCGGGATGACAATATCCTGAAGTTCTTCTATCCCAGGAAGCGCATCTTCAGTACCAAGAAGTGGTGGCCTCCCGCAGCCCGGTTTGCCGCCAATGCCAAGAAGCTGACGAACAGGGGGGTCGCAACGGTCTCGATCAATCGGGTCATGCATTGCAAGGAACTCGATCGGCACGTCATCAGCTACAAGAAGCTCGCAGGTGATGATTTCAGGCAGCAGTGCGCTGAGCGGGGGGCGGCCGCACTTGCGCCACTACCGGCCTTCATCGCCCATCTGCATGATCAGGGGATTTTCTTCAGGAGTATCCATCTAGGAAACCTGTTGCTGCAGTCGGATCGGAGCATCGCTCTGCTGGACGTGCAGGACACCCGCTTCAGTTGTTTCCGGCTGGACCCGTTCCGCCGAGCTCGCAACATCAGCCACCTGCTCAACACCAGGCTGGATATCAGTCAATATCTGACCTACGGAGTGGAGCAGTTCGTCACGGAGTATCTGCGACATGCCAGCCTGGGTCGCGGGATACAGCGGCTGCTTGTCTGGTGGTTCAATATCCACAGCTCGAATCACCGGATATCGGTCAGTCCGACCCTGGAATGAGTCCAGGCGGCATGGCTGGAGTTATTGCTCGGTGCGTGTCAGTCGATCGATGCGATCTGCCGAAGGGTCAGCGCGCTCCGCCGTCAGTCGAACGTCAGCAGAACCCCGTGGATCTCGGGGTTCCCATGAGATGCCCAGATCCCCAGCTGATGCGTTCCCTGGGTCAGTTCGAGACGCCCTAGTCCGAGCCAGCGGCGTCGGGTGGGGGGGGCGAGTGTCAACGGCACGGCGATATGGCCGTCCGCCAGCGCCGAGATGCCGGCTTGAGCCGTTGATTCGAGCTTTACCCAGAGTCGGTAGACGCCGTTTTTTTTGACCTGGATCGCCCCGGCCGGGCTGCCGAGTTCGATCGGCTCGGCCCCCTCTGGAATAGTTCTGCGGTCGCTTCGGGTTTGCACGATCAGCCCCAGTAATTCGGTGCGTTTGGGGCCCGGAGAGACTTCCAGCTGGACCCGAGCCTGTAGCCCTTCGAGAAATGAGGGCCACCAGGGAGTCGGCACCTGGCGCAGGATGGTTGCGAAGCGCTGGGGAGTATGACAGAAGCGCCGCCCCAATCCGTATCCCAGGCCCTGGTAGAGCATTCTCCGAGCAGCCCAGGGGAGGTCATGACCGGCCTGGCGAAGCTGTCCGTCGAGGTCGCCCCAGTAACGTTCGGCCAGGCAGTGGCCAAAGCCACTGAGCGTGACCAGAGAGAGAGTCTTGGGCTCGCTAGCCGCCAGTCTCCGGAGGGTTGCGCTGGATGGGTCGTTCCAGGCCGCGCCATAGCCGTAGCCCCGCAGGATTCCCACCGCTGTTTTCGCCGTCTGTGCTTGGGCTAGCCAGTAGGCGGCATCATCGGGGTAGGATCGGTGGGCCAGCCAGAGTCCCGTACCGAAGGCACTCGCACCGGGAATCACAGGAACATCGGCGCGGTTCTCCAGCGGAACGACCCAGTCGACGCCGAACGGTTTGAGCCGCCAGGCCCAGCGGTCGTGGTCGACCACTGACATCTGGTAAATCGGCTGACCCCGGGGATAGGTCATCAGGGCGCAGAGGGGTAGCAGCTGGGCCGCGCAGAAGGCGCTGGTCAGCAATCCGGTCAATGGCCAGCGCACGCTGCGCCCGTCGGATTTGCCTCCGATCCAGGAGAGCATTCTGCCCAGGCACATGGCGCCCACCGGGACCAGCATCAAGAGCAAATAGGGCACCCGGTGTCTGTTGAGCAGGTAAGCCAGCAGATGAATGCCGAACAGCAGGAACAGCTTGCGCTCACCAGAGCGGGGTTGGCCACGGGACATCGCCCCGCACCAGAGCCAGGCGGTGAGGCTAGCACCCCAGTAGATGTGGTGGATCCAGATGATCTGTGGGCTGGCCAGCCGGTCGACTGCCAGCCCGAGGTAGAAACCGTTGCGGGTTTCGATACTGAAGATACCGGTCAGCGCCCGCCAACTCCCGGCCAGATCGTCGAGCATGTGCTGCAGGCCTTGACCCCGCCAGACATAGAACCGCACATCGTGGAACAGGAGGTTGTAGATCGGCAAGGCAAGTCCGGCCAGGCAGCCGACAACAGCCAGCAGGAGCAGCGGCCACTGCTCGCGCCCGCGAGTTGACATCCAGTAGAGCAGTACGGCAGCGGTGGACGCGATCAGCGAGAGGTTGAAGGTCAGCCCCAGTCCCGTCACAAGGCCCAGAGCGGCGGCGCGCCAGCGCTGCGCCCCGACCGGTTGGTCCTTTTCGAGTGCCGTGAGCAGAAGCCACTGTGCGATCGCGAACAGCATGGCCTCCGAGGTGTCTCCCATGGTCTGGATGCCGCGGATCAGCCACGGGGGCGGGGCCAGCGCGAGCAGAATGCCCGTGATCAGGGCCGTGCCGCGCCCGAACATCCGCTCGGCGAGCAGGATGACCAGCAACAGCGTGAGCAGCGAAATCAGCACTGAGACCAGCTTTAGCGCCAGCACCGTTTCGCCGAACAGTGCGAAGCTGGGAATGGTCAGCGCACCCAACAGCAGGGTGCTCAAGCGATATTCGGTGTGTAGGTAGAGGCTCCAGGAGTTTGCCGAGTGCGTGCGGAGTGCGTCGGCGGTGAAGGCGACGAAGCCTTCCTCCACGTCCAGAAACTGGCCCATACCACGATCCATGACCTGCGCCAACAACGCGGCATGAAGCATCAGGATTCCCGCGGTCAGCCAATAGAACCGGTTGGTCCGCATCGATCGAGGATATCACGTGCGCCATTTGCGTGCTGCAGCCGAACAGCTCGAAGGTCAGCCCTCCCGTGTTCGGGAGCGCCAGCCGACTCGCGCACCGAGGTGGACCGCTGATCACCTTCGCTCAGCCAGCGGAGCTCGCCCGCTCAGTCAGTTGTTGGTGTTGGCTGGACGACCTGCCAGTGTCGTGCGAATACCGCTCACAGCTTCCTCGACCGCATCCCGATTGAATCTCTTGGTGAGGGTATTGGTGCTGGCCAGCGGCTGTCGGTCAGCATGAATGCGAACTGCTCCGCCATGAGTTGCTCCGGGCTCGAGAGATAGCAGCTGTTCGTCCGTGTCAGCTCGACGAACTGGGCCCTGCATTTTCGACGTCCAGCACCTTGACCTGAGACCCGATTGCAGCGCGATCGAGGCGCCATCCGACGACTCTCCGCTCTATTTTGAAGAACTGCTGTTTGTGTAGGCGAGGAAGAAACGAGGCCTACCTGACCCGAACCAGATCGACGCCGCCGACCACCAGTCCTTGCTCCTGGCCGCAGAACACGACCAGCTTGCCCACCTTCTCGTCGAACCAGGCGCGGTCTAGCATCAGTATCTTGTTGATCCAGCAGTTGTTGGACCTTGCCAGTGCCGGGCGGCCCTCCGGTGGTTTTCGCAGCCGCTCGATCTTGTAGACGAATTCGTTCCAGTCGCCTTCCTTGAGTACCGCCTCGCGTTCCACTTCGTCGCTGATCTTGACATACCACTTGTCACCTGCGATCTGGAGGGCGAAGCCCGTGCCCTTCGAGTTGGAGAATCGTACGGAGGCTTTCTCTTTCGCTGGCAGGAAGACGCGGAGCGTCAGCGTATAGATCTCACAGCTGTTGATCCATCCCGGAAAGTCCTCGATCACCAGCATCCCGTCCTTCTGCAGCCTGACATTGCCGCCGAGCTTTCGGCCCTTGGTGATCTGGGCCTTCTCGGTCAGCAGGTCGATGCCCTTGATCCTGAACGGCGTGGTCGCGATGGTGTGCGCACGCTGCAGCTGACGCCAGCTAGCGGCAATCTCCTTGGGCTGGTCCGTGCTCAAGTTCATCTGGAATCGCAGGATCTTGGCGGCTGCCGCGGCTTTTTCCTGTTTGAGTAAGTACGCCGAAAACCTGAAGACGGTGCGAGTGTCGACCGGGGACTTGCTGAAGGCCTCGCTCAACAGCTTGAAGCTGTCACTGGCCTCGTCCATTTTCTTCCAGCGCGCGAAAAGGAATGCCGTGGCGCCGCGATCTTGAGTCAGCATCAGCAGCCGAACCACCTTCTGCTCCTCTTCCTCGATCAGCCGCTTGACGGAGGAAAACAAGCCCCTTGCTCGCAGCGCAATTGCCGCATCCAGCGCCCTGCTACTCGTTTCCTGTTTATTGATCGCACTGACCAGCGGAGCCTTTAGATACTTGGGGTTGGCCTGGCCCAGCAGCTGACGGATCTCGGTCCAGCGCTGCTTGCTGCAGTCCGGCTGGAGCATTTCCGCGATCAGCTTTTTCACCGCGCTCGACGAAGGCCCTTTGGCCTGCAGGGTGGGGGGCAGGGTCGACAGCAGGACCAAAGCGCACAGCATTGTTCTCATCTGGTTTTCTCCGGAAAGATCAGCAAGAGAATATCAACTGGAATGCCAGGCTGTCAAAGCGTCGATCAGCGCGCCGGGCTGCTCGGTCGGCACCGCGTGGGCCGCTCCGTCCAGTATGACTAGATGGGTCGGTCGCTGGCGGGCCAGTCGGCGCCCGATCGCGACGTATTTCGGATCCTGGGCACCTGCGACGTAGCATAGTGGAGTCGAGGTGCTGGCCACGACGGACGAATAGTCCGTGTGGCAACCGCAGCCTAGCGAGCGGAGAGCGGCGGCCAGTTGAGCGGGCCGACCGGCCAGGCGCCGTTTGATCATCGAGCCGTAATCCTGATGCCGGCTCAGCTCGCCGAAAAGCGGAAGGGCATACCAGTCTTCCAGGGTCCCCGGCAGGTCCGCCTCGATGCGCTGGGAGAGAGCCCCGTCGGACCTCATCCGTGCGTCCCGCTCCCCCGGCGGAAGTCCCGGGTTGGCGGCGACCAGAGTCAGGCGCTGGATGCGGTCCGGGGCGGCGGCCAGCATTCCGCAGGCCAGTCGACCGCCCATCGAGTAGCCGGCCAGTTCGAAGCGTTGAATGCCTAGCCGGTCCATCCGCTCGAGCAAGCTGCCGACGGTTGCGTCGAAGGTCCCTGGCGGTTCGGGAGAGGGGCCGTGCCCCGGCAGATCGAAGGCGATCGCGCGGCGCAGACCGGCCAGCCCGTTCATCAACGGGCGCATGTCGGCGGCACAGCCCAGGAAACCGTGCAGCAGCAACAGTGGCGGTCCGGTCCCGACCTCGATCTGGTCCATCTCAGGGGTGTTCATCTTGTCGATCCATCAAGGCGCTGGGCAGGAGAAGATCACGGGTCGCTGGTGTTGCCGGACTGGAGATCCCTGAAATGGTGCCCCTCGGCACAGCCCGATGCAGGTGCGCCGCTAGCGGCCTGGCCATCCCTGTTGGAGAAACTGACCGTCCTGGTGGAAGACCTCTCCGTCAGCCTCGATCGTTCCGCCCTCCCGCAGATCGCACACCATGTCCCAGTGCAGCGCCGATTCATTGTCCGAACCCGACTCTGGATACCCCGCCCCGCAGGCCGCATGGAACGTGCCTCCGATCTTCTCGTCGAACAGGGTGTTCTTGGTGAACTCCTGGATCGAGTAGTTCGTACCGATGGCGATCTCGCCCAGCGTTCGTGCCCCCTCGTCCTGGTCCAACATCGCGATCAGGAACTCCTCGTTCTTCGTGGCGCTGGCGTCGACGACACGCCCCTCCTTGAATACGAGGCGGACGCATTCGACCTCTCGGCCATTGTAGACGGCAGGAAAGGTGTAGTTGACGTGCCCGTCGACCCCTTGCGGCCCGCAGAAGACTTCGCCATCGGGAAAATTTTCTGTACCGGAGCAGTTGATCCAGACCGACCGGGACGGATCGACATTCACACGCAGGTCCGTGCCGTCATGTCCGTCGCGAGCTGGAGTCCGGAAATGCACGACGCTCTTGGTCTGTAGGTGCTCGCGGACGCGCTCTTGTTTCTCGTGGACCGCCTCCCAAGCCGCGACGGGATCGGGCAGGTGCAGGAGGCCGGCTTCGAACACGAACTTCTCGTACTGTGCCAGCGACATCTCCGCATCCTGCGCCGCCGCCGCTGTCGGGAACAGCGTGCCGCACCAGCGCAGCTCGCCGTCGGCGGCGCGCTTCATGAACTTGTTCATCAGCGGGGTCTGGGCGACTCGCTGGCGGGAGACCCTGGCTGGGTCGGTTCGCGAGAGTGATTTTGTGTTGGTGTCGGCCCAGAATCCGATACGGACATCGATCGACTCGACGGTGTGCATCGCGATCGGATTGAGGAACTCCAGCTGCGCGTCGGTCGCGTGTTCGAAGAACAGGTCTGCCAGGGATTCCCCGCGCGACTGCCAGAATGGGTGCCCACCCGCCTTGAGTACAGCCACGTAGGTCGCTTCGATCAGTGGCATCGCGATCGGGTCACCGTTGATCGCGACGAGGTCGCCCTTCTTCACTTTGGTCGAGTATCGGACGACGATGTCGGCTAGCTGGTCCAGGCGTTGATCGCGCATGATGATCTCCGGTCGGGATTTTTTGTCTGTCGTCGGAATCCGGTTGGGATTCCAGGGCCTACGGTCCGCGCTGGAGCGTGATCTAGCGGGGACTGTGGGTCGCCGGGCCGATGCTGGTTTAGCATGGCGCGGCCTGTTCTCGCTGCGGCTTTCTAACGGATTCGCGGAGTTTCAGCCAGCCTAGTCCAGCGTAATGCTGTCGGTTCCGCGGGACCTGACGGTGATGAACTTCGTGCCGTCCACCAGCAGTTGATAGCTGAGGTTCTGGCGAGCCGTCACTACCGCCTTGCCGCCGACGATCCGCACGGGGAACGGGGAGAGCACTCGCCGGCCCCCGTGAGCAGCCAGTGCGAGGGAGTCGATCTGGCCGGCCAGGACGCGCTGCAGACTGATCAGCGAGCACGGGTTGATCGACGGTCCGGCGCCTCGCTGAGTGGCAAGTTCGAAGAAGTCGGGGAGGCAGCCGGCGAGGCGGCCTGTGGGGTACTGCATTCGCTCGGCGGTGATCAGGATCCCACGGGCAACCTGACTCCAGTCGAGACTCCGTTCATGTCTGGCCAGTCGGGCCAGGGCATGGGCATACACGATCCCGCACCACTGGACCGGCAGCCCGATCCAGTTGGGAGCGCGCCAGTTGGTCGCGCCATAGACGGGCACCGTGGCGTAGAGCATTGTCGGGTGTCCCCCGCGCAAATAGACGAAGGGCAGTCCGCTGATCGCCCAGTACCGAGCGCGGCTCAGGTAGCCTGACCGCTTGGTGAGCAGGTAGCTGTCCAGGTACGCGTTGACCAGGTGGGCCGAGGCGAGAATGTCGGGCGTGTGCAGCGGGAGCTCCCAGGTCTGTGCGCCGCGAGGTGTGCGAAAGCGCTTCAGGTAGGCCAGAGCCTTTAGCCCGCCGGTCCACGCCCGACGTTGGCCGGTCTGACGAGCATAGCTCAACAGCTCGGCCGCCTTGCGTGCGACAAGGCCGCTGGCGGTGTCCTCGAAGTGGCCGCGCCGGTACTTGCCGGAATAGCGCCAGGACCCGTCCTTTTGCTGGGCGTCCAGCAAGTTGTCCACCGCTGCGCGTCGTTGGCTGAGCCAGTCGGCAGCCCGACCGCTGAGGAAGAACGCAGCGTCGTTGCGGATATGCGCCCCGCCCGGTGTCAGCCGGTCGAGTGCGGGTAGCTTGCCGGTCAGACGGAAAAGCGTCGAGGCATGGTCAGCGTAGGGCTGACGGGCCCAGCGTTTCTCGGCACAGTGGCCCCAGCCTTGCTTTCCCTTGAGCGGTCCGTGAAATGCGGACAGGCAGAGGGCTGTCTGAGCTGCGGCGGTTCGCGGAGGCGAAGGCAATGGCGGCAGCCCCCGCCGTTTGGCTGCCCATAAGATCAGGCCGGCGAGGTCAGACCGGCAGATTCGCAGGGTTGCGATGACCCCTGAGCCCCGCAGGGCCAACCGGTGATCAGACGTGCCATCGAAGAAGTTGGGAGAGGCAAAGACCGGCTGCCGGTCGACTCGCTGCCAGGTCAATGCGACCGCGACTCGATCGGTGACCACAGCCATCAGCGGCCAGGTCACCTGCAGCGGATCCGGCTCGAACCGGAGGCGCTCGGCGGTTTCGATGTCGGCGCTGGAGGAGGAGTGTTCGCCTCGGCCGAGATACTCCAGCCCTGCGAAAAGGCCCTGATCGAGGGCGCCCTGGACGCGGACGATGACGTCATCGCCGGTGAGCGAGATGGTGTCGCCTTGCAGGGTCGGCCGGTGCTTCCCCGTGATCGTGGCCACGAGCTGGCCGGCCATGAAGATGCGCGTTCCCGAGCCGTCTTGGGCCTGCTGGAGGAGCAGCGAGCCGGCTTTTTGAGGCTTCCAGGCGGCCGTCGACGTCGGACGATACAACGAGATCGTCCGGCGAACCGGCGGCAGCCCCTGCGGACGCAGGACGATCGTTCGGCTCTCGAAGGGTGGCCCGCTGCCGACCGGCCGGCTGAGGATCGAGCTCTTCCCTGCCGGGATGGCGCTGGATCCGATCCTCACCGGCTGGGTGCCGTGGTTGAACAGCGTCAGAGTGATCTGTCGTGTGTCCGACCGGACCTGGGTGATCTCCAGAGGATGCCGCTCGACGCGCAGCAGTTCGATCGATTCGACCTCGATCCGCCCAGCGGAAGAGCCGGGATCCAGCCGCAGTTGAATCAGCTGCCCGGTCTGCCCCAGAGAGACCCGATAACGATGGAGTTTTCCGTCGTGGCGCAAGCAGAATCGAGCGCTCTGGTTCTCAGACCAGGTGGGTTGGCGCTGGGTGCGCCAGAAGATCTGGCCGGCGCCGGCGGTCTTGCAGCGAGCTGTCAACCAGACCTGGACAGGCCCCTGGATCGCGATTCTTGGCCCGTGCAGGTAGGGGTCGTTGCCGGTCGATTGGATGCGCAGCCGGCCGTCGGCCACGGTGAGTGCGCAGTCGTGCTTGGCTTCCCAGCCACTGGTTTCCCGTTCGA
>CAZANL010000116.1:623-10254 GCA_964486115.1 uncultured Planctomycetota bacterium | reverse complement strand
TCGAGAGTACCTGGTCGATAACGTCGACCGGTTCTTGGCGCCGCGAGAGGGAGATGCAACGCCCAGTCGAGCGCTGCAGACCGAGCTACTGATGCCAGAGCTGCGGGTCAACGTCGTGGTCGACAATACCGATGTCAAGGGCCCACCAGTGGTCGAGGAGATACACCCGTCCTTCAAGAATCTGATGGGGACCATCGAGCGGCTGCCGGACGGCAAGGGCGGGTGGCAGACGGATTTCATGCAGATCAAGTCGGGCTCCTTGCTCGAGGCCAACGGCGGCTATCTGATCATCGACGCGCTCGACATGCTCACCGAGCGGGGAGCCTATGTCGCACTCAAGCGGGCGCTGCGTCATCGAAAGCTCGACATTCAGCATATCGACTCGTTGTTCTTCGGCGGCCTGCCTGCGCTATTGCCGGAAGCAGTCGAGATCTCGGTCAAGGTTCTGTTGCTAGGCCCTGGCGACATCTACCGCACGCTCTTTCGTGCTGATCGGGATTTTCAAGAGGTCTTCAAGATCAAGGCGGAGTTCGACTGGGTACTCGATCGTACCGAGGAAGCGATCGCCAGCTACGTGTCGGTCTTGCGCAAGATCTGTGACGATAATGACCTGCTACCATTTGGCCGAGAGGCGATGGCTGCGGTTCTCGAACATGGGGCGAGGCTGGCGGGGCGGCAGGACAAACTGACCGCACAGTTCAGGCAGATCGCCAACCTGGCCCGGGAGGCCGGCTACTTCGCCTGTCGAGATGACGTGACGGAGGTCTCGGGTGAGCATGTCGAGCAAGCGATCCGGCAGCGGACCGGTCGGTTGAACTTGATCGAAAAGAAGATTCACGAACGGATCACCGACGGCTCGGTGTTGATCGATGTGGATGGGGCGAGGGTCGGACAGCTCAATGGGCTGGCGGTGCTGCAGACCGACAACCACGCCTTCGGCAAGCCCAGTCGCATCACGGCAGAGACCACACTGGGGACCAAGGGGGTCGTCAACATCGAGCGGGAGGCGGACCTCAGTGGGCGGACACACGACAAGGGCGTGCTGATTCTCAGCGGCTACCTGCAAAACACCTTTGCCCGCGATGTGCCGCTGGCGATCAATGCCAGCATCTGCTTCGAACAATCCTATAGCGGTGTCGACGGCGATAGTGCTTCTTCCACCGAGATCTACGCAATTCTATCCAGCCTGAGCGGTGTGCCGTTACGTCAGGACATCGCGGTAACCGGGTCGGTCAATCAGAAGGGCGAGGTTCAGGCGATAGGGGGGGTAAATCACAAGATCGAGGGCTTCTTCGATGTCTGTCGGTCGCTGGGGGTGACCGGCAACCAGGGTGTATTGATCCCGACCGCCAACGTGTCGGACCTGATGCTACGGCCGGATGTGGTTCAGGCGGTGATGGATGGCACATTCAATGTCTACGCGGTCGAGACGATCGATGAGGGAATGGAGATCTTGACGGGCAAGCCGCTCGGCACGGCAGACGATGTCGGTCAGTTCCCGGAGGGGACGGTTGGCCAGATGGTCCAGGGTGCCCTGGGTGATTTCGCCGAGAAGCTGCGGGCCTTCAATCATCCGGCCGGCTCCTGAGTCTGCCTCCGCGTCGTGGTCTTCACCAGCGGCCTTGGCCGCGCGCGCCTGCTAGCTTCTGGGGGAAGCGGGTCTCACCAGCTGGCCTTTCCCGAGCAGTCGTTGCGTCTGACTTCCAGGACGTCTGCGGAATTCTTGTGTCCTGCGGGTGCTGCACTAGCTTGCCTCTTTGCCGATTGTGAACCCTAATCAAGGTAGTGGGTAACACGATGCTAGTGAGGTGGTGACGCACCATGCAGATCTCTTCGGACCGTAAAACCCTTCCCAGCCAAGATCCAGGTGACGTGGACCTGCCGATCGATCAACTCGTCAGTGGTCTAGCCCTGCGATACCGGCTGATAGACCAGAAACAGGCCGCGCTGATTGCCGATCGGCAGTTCGGCCAGATTGCCTGCGCCTGCCAGAAAATGCGGGAGGAGGGCTTGCTGACGAAGAAGGCGGAGTTCCAGTTTCTCCGAGCCCGGGCTCACGAGGTTGCCGAGGCCGGAGGCTGCGGACCCACCGGAACGACTCATGTGACCGAACTGTTCGAGCTGGCCAGCAGTCTGGGGTACCTGTCCGAAGAGAGAATCAGCGATTTCCTGGAAGAGCATTCGCTTGAGCTGCAACTGCGTGGCGGCCAGCCGGCGGGGCCCGCGGTCTATCTCCCTCTGTTGTTCAATCTGGGCTATCTGGAACTGTATCAGACCATCGACTTGCTAGAGAAGCTGGGTGTGCTGCTGGATCATTGCGACCGCTGCCGGATACAGCGGTTTGCCGATGGGGTGGCCGCGACCTACTGCCCGTCGTGCAACTTGCGAATGAGACGGCTGACTGGCTGGCAGGCGCCAGAGGAGATGATGACTTCAATTCCGCCGCTGCGGATCATCCTGGTTCGGCGTCCCACGGTAGCGCCCGAGCAGATCGAGGCCGGTGCCGAGCTGGCCGTGGCCGAAGAAGGCCTCGAGACAGCGGACGTGACGGTGGCCGGCCACGCAGCGGTTGAGCAGTCGCCCGATGTCGGGCGAGCAGTCGTGCAGGCCGAGGTCGCGGAGGCTTCACTGGATTCGAGCCCGACGTATATCTCGGATCAGAAACTGGTGACGTTGATCAAGCGTTACCGAATGCTCGACGATGCGCAGCTCAAACAGCTGGCTCGGGCATATGGCGGAACTGAACGCAGTCTGTTTCAGGTGCTGGCCGAGAGCGGTTTGCTTCCCTCTTACGCTGTTTGCTTTCTCGCGCGGGGTGGGCCAGAGCCGGCTGATGGCCAGAGCTTGCTGGCCCTCGCCATCGAGCGTCACTATCTCTCGCCTGGTGTGAAACCCCACGGTAAAGACTCACTGGCCATCGAGGACGAGCTGGTGTTGCTGGCGCGGACCTATAACAACCAGAACCTCGACTTCTATCAGCTGATCGACCTGCTCGTGTCAGCCGGTATTCGTATCGAACACTGCGAGACCTGCCAGATCCAGGTTCATGTGCCGCCCCAGTGCGCCCTGGTGCGTTGTCCCTGTTGCGGGGGGGGGATCACGCCTCTGAACCGCCCGGGTGAGCCGCTCGAACTGTTGGACCGCCTGCCACCGATCGCGAAGCTGGTGATGCACGCGATCGAGTCGGCCAACAACGGGTCCTCGACGGCGACCAGAGAGGCAGGGAACCGGCGAGACTGCCGTCGGGTCGAATCGCGTAAGCGGCCGCCGCCCCCCAAGCAGCACGACCCGGATGATCTGATGCAGAAGCTGATTCTGCGCTATGGGATGATGACGGCCTATCAACTGAAAAAGGCGGTGGGATACCTCGAGGCGAGCAGCGCGGTGCTGGAGCAGAGATTGTTCGAGGACGGTTGCCTGACCGCCATGGAGCTCTCTTTCCTGAAGCAGAAGCGAGAGCAAGCAAACGGTCGGTTGCTAGGCGAACTGTCCAGCAAATCACTGACCGAGATCGCGCTGCTGAAGGGTTACATCAATCAGCGGCGACTGCTGAAGATCAGTAGACTACCCGGCTCCCCGGATTTCGGCTGCAGCGCCGACTCCGATATCGCCAGCTTTCTGTTCGCCAGGGGAGCGCTGTCGATCTATCAGGTGATCGATCTGTTCGAGGAGATCGGTGTCTATCTGCTGGACTGTGGCGACTGTGGCGTGCAGTACCACTTGGTGGGACAGGTGGACCCTAATGAGTATCACGTCTGCCACTCGTGCAATGGCGTGCTGGTCGCCCTGACGACTCCCCCGAACTGGCCTCTCTGGCTGCATCCCCTGCCAGAGATCGAGGCGCTGGTGATTCGACAGGTCGAGGCCGACGAGATGGATACCCTCGCTGCTTCCGCGACGAGCGTGCGCATGCGCGGTTCGCGCGACCAAGACTCCTCTCGCAAGGCGCAGACCGTCAGCTTGTCCGGGGCTGGGGACCTGGAGGCGGAGGGTCTCGAAGCCATTCCGGTCGAGATGGAGGAGAGCGGCCTGTATCAGGTACTGGAGCGGCCTCTGCAGGCTCGTCAACAGGCGAAGGCCGGGTAACGTCCGAGAGAAACCGGAATCGCAGTCTCCGTCAGGCCCCGAGCTTGATTCATGGCACCCCGGAGCCGAGACGGCTCAGCGGGGGCTCAGTCGGACGACGAAGATCGCTGCGCAGTAGTGTGCCTCAGGAGCCAGGCGAGTGCTGCAGCGCGCCATGAACACGACCTGCGCCCGGCGAGAAGGGTCCCGGGCGATCAGCGAGAGCACCGCACGGTGGATTCGCCGATGACCGGGCTGATCCGGCACCACCACGTAGAGGGTCTGCTTGCTCGGCAGTTGATCTCTCACCGTGTCGAACCAGGTCTCTAGCGGCGTGTCGTCGAGGAAGTAGTCGGGGGCGCTCCAGGCTTCTTGCCGCTGCTTCATGCTGAACTCGGTTGGGAGCGGGTCGAGCTTGAGCAGGCGTGCTCGACCACCGTAGAGCAGCAGCATCCTGTCGTGCAGGAAGTGCCAGTCGGTGACCAGTAACACATCTTCAGGGGCGAGCGAGCGCTCGAGATACTCCGAGACCGCATTCCAGTCCTCTTTCGCCGGGAGTCGCCATGAACACAAGGCGAGTGGAAGGGCGGTGCAGGCCAGCGCTCCCAGAACCAGAGCGCGACGCAGTGCGGAGCGCTCGACCAGCAACGAACCACGGGCGATCAAGATCAGCAGCAGCCAGTGTGCGGTCAGTAGGTGGCGCGCGAACTCGACCAGCTTGATGCCGGCCAGTGAAGCGGCCACGGGAAGCAGTCCCGTTGCCGCCACCCCACAGAGCAAGAGGTGCAGCCTGGGGTCCCTCCTCCCGAGCCAGAGCGCGGACAGCAGAGGTGCCGCCAACAAGATGATCGGTCCCGCGGAGACCAGACCCCCGGGGAGCATGTCATGGCCGATCCAGAGGAGGTCATTCAGGGTGAATGGCGTATGGGACATTCCGGCGAAGGACTGGAAGTCGGCCCACAGTCGGTGTGCCCAGGGCAGGTAGGCCAGGTAGATCAGCTGAGAACTCCACCAGGCTCCTTGACCCGGTGGCCGTCGCCAGATCATGAAGATGGCTAGCCCAATGGGTAACAGCAGGCCGAGGTAGTGAGTGTACATCGCTCCCAGCGCGCAGAGCGTCGATCCGATCAGTGCGGGTCGGCCTCGCTCATCCAGGTAGCGTACCAGCAAGTAGATCGCCGCCAGGCTGAGAGCGGTGAGCAGCGCGTATCCCTTGGCTTCTCGGGCGAAGTAGATCTGCAGGTCGGAGACGGTGGCGAGCGCTGTGGCGAGCAAGGCGGTTTGCTCGCCCCACAGCCGTCTCGCCAAGGCTGCGGTCAGCAGGAGTGATACCGTGCCACAGCAGACCGGGAGTAGCCGCAGGGCCAGTAGCGAGTCGCCGGCGACCTCGCGCCAGCCCTTGAGCAGGAGGTAGAACAGTGGTGGGTGATGCAGGATTGCTCTCGCGCATTCGCTCCAGCTGACCAGTGTCAACTGGAGCGAGTGCAACTCGTCGACGTACAGTCCATCCAGGCCAACCTCTCGCAGTCGCAGGCCGGCGCCGAGCAAGATCAGGACAGCGAGAAGCAGGCGGTAGACCAGCGGCCTCATTCGGCGGTCTCGTAGTTCCGCTCGGGGTATCTGAAGATGAAGATCAGGATCAAGCCGGGAAGCAACAGCGCCACCTGGGAGAGGATTGCGACGCGGTAGCTGAAGACGTCCGCCAGGGTGAAGAAGGTGAGGCTTCCGATCACCGATACTTTTTGCGAGATAACGTACAGGCTGAAGTAGGCGCCGACCTGGTCGGGTGGAGCCAGGTCGAGCAGGCATTTTCGACCGGCGGCCCAGATGCCTGCCAGCCCGAGTCCGCCGCAGAGGACGACCACTGCATTGACGATCGGAAAGTACCGCTCTTCGGCCAGCACTCCGGCTGTCAGGAGGGTGAGGCCGAGTAGTGCGGCGGCCACCATCATCGGGTACTTGGCCTTGTAGCGGTCAGACAGGTATCCCATCAGGATGCCCGAAATGAACGCGGCGATGTTGAGGGGGATCACCACCCGCAGCATGATCGTCTGGTTGTCGACCCGGAACACGTTCTCGATGTACGGCACGAAAGCCTGGATCGAGGTGTTCAGCACGTCGGTCAGCAGGAAATTTCCCAGCAGGAACAGGAACAGCGGGCGGTGCGCCGGCAATTCTCGGATCAACGTGGCTAGCTTGCGAAACTCGCTGATGGTGTCGCCGGCGGCCACCTGGGGTTTGGCCTGTCGCCCAGGCACCCACAGCATTGTCGGTATCGCGAAGACCAAGAACACGCCCGCTGCCAGGAGGAAGGTCCAGCGGAAGCGCAGCGGATCGTTCTCCGCCCCGAGCACAAATAGCGAGAGCAGTGTCGCTCCGATCGTGCCGATGTACGCCAGTCCGATACCCAGTCCCGAGAGCAGCCCTTCCCGTTCGCGTCGGATGAGCCCGGGAAGCAGGTCGTTATAGAACAGCAGAGAGGTCTGGTAGGTCACGTTGGCCAGGAAGAACAGGAGCAATAGCAGTACCGCGTGACTGGCCAGGCTGAAGCAGGCGGTCAGCGTGACGCAGATCAGCGTGGTCCAGACGAGGTACTGCTTGGAGCGTCCTGTCCTGTCGCAGATCACGCCGAGAATCGGCAGGAGCAGCGCGGCCGTGATCATCGATGCCGAGTTGACGATGCCAAACCACTTGACCTGTCCGACCACGTTTTCGACGTGTCGAGCCATGTAGGCCATCAGCACGATCGCCACGTAGGCGTTGTTGCTCAGGTCGTAGAGCGCCCAGCTTATCTGGGCCCGCAGGCTTGCGCGCGGCTTGTGTGTCGCAGTGGTGGTTATGTGCGGCCCTGCTTCTGCTTGTTGTTGGCGTCGGTCGGGACGATCTGCGCGATCGGGGCCGCAGGCGCTACCTGGACCTCGGCTGACTCTCTGGCCTCGCCCCGGTCGGCGGAGGCACGGTCCTTCAGGGTCGGCGTCAGGTCGTGTATTGTCACAGGGCAGATTATAGTCAGCGCTAGCTAGTTTTTCAGGGCCCTGTTAGAGTCCCGACATGATCCGGGCGAGCCTCTGTGTCGCACTCTTGGCCTGCTTTTGTGCGACGGCGGGTGCCGTACCGCCACGCGAGCTGGCTCGTGCGATCGAGCAGGCGGACGATCGTCGCTACCGTGAAGCGGGGGAGACGTTTCGCATTTTGCTGGACGCGGAGCCCGGTTCGATCCCGACCTATCTGGCGCTGTACGAGATGGCGGGGATCGGGACCGAGGACGGCCGGCTCCACCCTCGGCCGGCTGCTGCGGCGGTGCGCGGCGAACTGTCTCGGCTGGGCAACCGCGTTCCACTCGCCACGCGGCGCTATCTCGACGCTTATCTGGCGGGGCCAGCCATCTCGCTGCAGCAGTTGCGAGAGTCCGTGCCGACTGATGCTTGGGGCTGCTATCTGAGGATTCGGCGTCATCTGCATGAGCCGCTTGCCGATCAGAATCGGATCATCCAGCTAGTCGACCGAGCCTGGAATCTCAGCCGCAACGCCCCGCTCGCATTCTATCTAGCCGACCGGATCAGTTTTCTCGTCAGGCTGCCGATCAAGGTGCGGGAGTCGTTTCGCGGGTGGGCTCGAGAGCAGGCCAGGAGGATCTGTCCCCGCCTTGTTCCGCGCTATCTGCTTCCATACCGCAGACCGGAGTCGGGGCTGTTCGGGAAGAAGCTGGTCAGCGCGACCCGCTATCACGAGTGGAGCGAGATCTATCGCCACACG
Source organism: uncultured Planctomycetota bacterium (assembly GCA_964486115.1). Lineage (GTDB taxonomy): Bacteria > Planctomycetota > JACQVV01 > JACQVV01 > CAZANL01 > CAZANL01. Next base: position 2,433 of record CAZANL010000116.1, on the reverse strand, counting down.
TACTATGTCGATGATCTGCGGTACTATTGCGCGGGGGCCGCGAAGGCGCACCATCCCAACTTCAGCAGGCAGCTGCTGACTCGGCTGGTTCAGTCGCATGAGTACCATGGATGCAAGCTGAGCGCGTATCGGGCGCTGTACTTCCTGCTCGCCGAGCAAAAGCGCTGGAAGCAGCTCGTCGTATTGGCCCGCGCCCTGCAACTTGAGTTGAAGGGCTGGCCCTATCCCCGTCGTATCCGGCGGGATTGCTCGAGTTACGCATTCAATAATCCGGGAGACACCCATTTCCTGATAGGGCTGGCCCAGTTCAATGCCGGTAATTACGCGGAGGCGATCGCGCGGTATGAGTTGGGGATCGAGCGTGCTGGTGTGGAACAGCGGGGTGTGCCGGCCAATATCTACAGGGAGCTGTCCGCTTTTTACCGGGGGTTGGGGGATTGGGGGCGCGCGTTCTGGACGTTCGATACCTACCGACAACTGACTCCAGAGTATGAGGCGGGAACCTGGTTCGAGCTGTACCTGCGGGCGGCACCGGTGTTCGTGCTGAGTCTCGGAATAACCTCGTTGCACTTGTTCCTGCTGATGCTGACTGCCGGAGTCTTGCTGTTCAGCCGGGCCGGGCAGAACCGACCCCACTTCCGATTCGCGCTGGCGCTCGCCGTCATCTACACGGCGGGGCAGTGGTACATGTTCTCGCGGTTCGACTTCAGCGGCCAGCGCGCGCTCAGTCTGGCGTTGGCCGTCGGCGCAATGATATTCATGCCGATCGCCACCGGACGTGTGCACCACCGCCGTGTGGTTGCGCCGCCGGGCAGGATCTGGGCACTGGCACTGGAGGTGCTAGTGGTTGGTCTCTTGATGGCGGGATACACCTGGTTGCTGCTGCGCTTCTGGAGTTTTCGGCCCTCTCCATTCATGCGCTTTCTGGATGACCTGCCGATGGTCGCCAGCGTCGCTGAGGCGCTGTCGGGCGCCTCCGACAAGTGGTTTGGTGTGCTGCTGGTTACTCTGGCCGCTCTTCAAGAAGAAGTGCTCTACCGGGGGTTCACCCTGCCGATACTGGCCACTTACTTCTCGCGGGGGGAAGAGCGAGTCGGTGCGGGGGCCTGGTGGTCGGCCCAACTGATCACCGCGGCTCTCTGGGCCATGGCTCATGCCGGAATGACCCACCCGCAGGCGTGGAAGTTCGTTCAAGTCGCTGGCCTGTCACTGGTTCTGGGCGAGCTGTTCCGGCGGCGCGGCCTGGCACCCTGCATCGTGGCCCACGGGCTGTTCAACGTCTGTGCGATCTTGCTGCGGGCAGGCTGAGCCGAGCCTAGCCGCAATAACCTGCTGGGTTTCGGTGCTGGTGCCGAAAAGCCGCTTCGCGACTCAGCGCCCCTCGTACGTCAGCTTGCGAGTGAACTGGGTGTACGTCTCGCCGTCGATCTCGATGTAGGCCGTGGTGTTCCACTCGATCGGCTCACCAGCTTGTCTTGGCGTCATCAGCAGGTCGCGGTTGTAGTGCCAGGTGACACGGCGGGGGTCGAGCCGTCCGAACTCGGGAGCCATCACGTCGACCGGAATCCAGCCGAGGTCGGGGGCGTGACACTCCATCCATACCGCAGGTTGCCGAGTGCGGGCATCGAGAGTGGAGCCGTAGACCACTCGTGTGGGTATCTGCGCCGCCCGGGCCACTGCGCCGAACAGCGAGGGGAGGTCGAGATTGTCGGTGGTGGCCACGACGGCATCGTAGATCGCACGCGCGGCGATGAGCGGGTTTCTCTGGCCGCCAGTCGCACGCTCGGCCAGCTGCTGTGCGTTGTCGTTG
>CAZANL010000116.1:0-613 GCA_964486115.1 uncultured Planctomycetota bacterium | reverse complement strand
AGAGTCGCCGCTCAGGTAGGCCCCGAGCGTCTCCAGATCGTTCGAGTTGTGCTGGCGGGTCCTTGCAGGGTCCAGCGAGGGACGGATCTCGTAGCGCTTGACGGTGAAGCTGGTCTTGACCAGCAGCGGCCCGGCCATCGGACTGTCCGCTTCGAGGAGCAAGAAGCTGTTACCGTGGTTGTCGGTCACCACGCGGGTAGGGTGAGGGCATTCCACTCGCCAGTGGCTGACTTCCTGGTTCGGATCTGCCAGATGGGGCATTGCGATCCAGGCTTGCACCCGGTTGGCGTCGGGGGGCACGGTGATCGTGATCTGGTGCTTGACGTCGAATGTGGCGGTCTGGCGAGGTCCGCCGTCGGCCCCGTTCTGAGCGGTCCTACAGCCGGTCATCCCGAGGAACAGGCACAGCAGCAGTGCGAGTCTTTCAATCATGGCTTTCTTGGGGTTGGTTCAGTCATTCCGCGATGCAGGTTCGTGGTGGGCGCTCAAGAGCGCAAGAAGGGGTTGGTCGACCGCTCCTGCCCGACAGTCGTGTCGGGCCCGTGTCCGGAATGCACGATCGTCTCGTCCGGGAGGGTCAACAACTGGGTTTTGATACTCTGGATCAGCGTGT
>CAZANL010000115.1:9461-10258 GCA_964486115.1 uncultured Planctomycetota bacterium | reverse complement strand
GCAACTTGTGAGGAGTACCACTTAGCGTCTGGTACATGTTTCGGGGGCAGGTCAACAGCACTCGGATGCAATGACGCTCATCGGTCGGACGGCGGTGCAGGGAGTTTATGGGGTGAAGGTGGTGACGATTGAGTGACTCATTTGTAATTGAAATCGAAGCGCTGTACGCGAGTCGCCCTGCGCACATCCTCCCTTTTGTGGGAAGCGCTTTTAGGGTGGCGCGAGATGGCGATCTTCGGATTGTCGCGGTCGGCGTCAACAGCTACGTTTCTGAGTGCGATTGGCACCGCGTAGAAAATGGCCAGTCTGCGGAGTGGTTCCGTGGGTTGTGGCGGGAGAACAAACACCGTTTCTTTCCCGGCGCTCGCCGGGCGCTTGTCGCGCTGGCCGAGGGATTGGGCCAGACCCCGCGCGCCCAGCCAGCTGTCGAGCAGGCCGAACAGCAGCCAGAGCAGGACCCAGAGCAGGACCATCGTCGGCCGCACGCCGAGCGGACGGTACAGCAGGTAGAAGCTGCCCGAGAGCAGCGCGCTGACCGTGACCGCGGCGGCCACGCCCTGCAGCGCGCGACGGCGTTCGCCCGCGCACAGGCCCATCCAGCCGCCGACCAGCGCGAACATGCCGACGCCGTGCAGCACGCCCATCCACCAGGGGTGGGGCCTGGGGATCCAGACCCAGAGGTAATCGCCGAGGGTGCAGGCCGCGGCCAGCAGCAGCGCGCCGGCCAGCGCCTCGAGGGCGGGTCGGGTGGCGGTCGTCTCACCCATGAAAGGCCATCTTACCCGCTCTGCCCCGCT
>CAZANL010000115.1:0-9451 GCA_964486115.1 uncultured Planctomycetota bacterium | reverse complement strand
ACCTGGATTGTCGGGCGCGGTCCGCGGTCCGGGGCTCTCGGAGCTGCTCTGCGGAGCCTGGCGTCCCTTCGGGGGTGGCTCGACATTTGTTAGAATATGCTGGCATGCCACGGACGCGCCGCCTACTGCTGATCGGGATGAGCGGAGTCCGGGTGCGGGACCCCGAGCTGATGGCGATCGGGCTGACCCTGCCCGGGTTTGTCGAGCGCAGCCGGGTGATCGCCTCGCTGCCCAGCCTGGGGCTGTTGACGCTGGCCGCGTACGTGCCGGAGGGGTGGGAGGCCTGCTACACCGAGCTGGACCAGGTCGAGCTGTCCGAGGTCGACCGTCTGGCCGACGCGGGCTTCGATCTGATCGCGATCTCCTCGCTGACCGCGCGGATCAACGCGGCCTACCGGGTGGCCGACCGGCTGCGCGCGGCGGGCCAGACGGTGGTGCTCGGCGGCCTGCACGTCAGCGCGCTGCCCGGGGAGGCGGCCGCACACGCCGACGCGGTCGTGGTTGGCGAGGGGGAGGCGGTGTTCGCCCTGCTGCTCGACGATCACCGGGCGGGACGGCTGCGGCCGGTCTACCGCGCGTCCGACAGCCGCGGCTGGGGCGGCGACGATTGCTGGCGGGTGCCGCGCTACGATCTGCTCGACATCGGGCGCTACAACCGCCTGACGCTGCAGACCACGCGCGGCTGCCCGCGCGCCTGCGACTTCTGCGCCGCGTCGCGGCTGATCAGCCCCTACCGCACCAAGCCGATTTCCCAGCTGCGCCGCGAGCTGGAGGCGATCCTCGAGATCTGGCCCCGGCCGTTCATCGAGCTGGCCGACGACAACACGTTCCTCGATCCGGAGTGGTCGCGCGCGCTGGTGGCGCTGCTTGCCGAGTACCCGGTCCGCTGGTTCACCGAGACCGACCTCTCGGTCGCCGACGATCCGGCGCTGCTCGATCTGCTCGCGGGCAGCGGCTGCGCCCAGCTGCTGATCGGCCTGGAGTCGGCCAGCCCGCGGGTGCTGGCCGGCGTCGACCCGGCCGGCTGGAAGGCGGCGCGCTTTCCGCATTGCCTGGAGCAGGTGCGCCGGATCCAGTCGCACGGGATCTCGGTCAACGGCTGCTTCGTGCTCGGCTTCGACGACGACGACCCCGGGGTGTTCGACCGGACCCTGGCCTTCATCGACGCGGCCGAGCTGAGCGAGGTGCAGATCACGCTGCTGACGGCCTTTCCTGGGACGGCGCTGTACCGGCGTCTGCGACGCGAGGGCCGCCTGCTGCGAGACGAGTTCTGGGACGCCTGCACGCTGTTCGATCCGACCTTCCGGCCCGGACGGATGAGCGTCGAGGCGCTGACCGGTGGCTTTCGCGAGCTGATGCAGGCGATCTACTCGGAGGCCCGGACCGCGCGCCGACGCGAGCGGCTGCGGCGGTGTCTTCGTGCACGGAGCGCGCGGCGTGTCGGCTGACGCGACGACCGAGCGGCCCGCCTGTCCGGACGAGGGGCGCACGATCTTCGGGCTGGTCGGCGGCCTGCTGCTGCTGCGGTCCGACGCGATCCGCGAGGCGGCCGGCCGGCGGGACAGCCTGTGGTGGGGGCTCGGCCTCGCGCTGCTCGCCGGCCTGGTGCGACATCACGACGAGCACCTCGGTCGCGAGCTCGTCAGGGCCGCGCTGCTCGGCCTGCTCGGGCCGCTCGCCGCGTCGGTGATGTTCATCATTCTGGTGCCGCGGTCCAAGCTCCGGGCGTTCCGCTTTCGCGCCTTCCTCGGGCCGTTCCTGCTGACCGCGCCGCTGGCGTTTCTCTACGGCTTTCCGGCCGAGCGCGTCTGGAATCCGCTCAACGCGGTGATTGCCAACGCGGCGCTGCTCGGCGTCGTCGCCTTCTGGCGCGGCGCGGTGCTCTGGCAGATCTACCGTGTCCTGTTCGGTCTGGGCCTGCTGGAAGCGTTCGCCCGGCTGCTGCTGGGGGCGTCGGTGGTCTTCTTCCTCCTCGGGCTGTTCGGTCAGCTGGGGGCGACGCTCGCGCTGATGGGCGGCATGCGCGATCTCGGTGCCGCGCACCGGTTTCAGCAGGCGCTCCTCGGCGGGGTGCTCTGCGCGAGCTTCTGGTGTGGCCTGGCCGCGCTGGGCTGGTTGCTCGTCGTCGAACTCCCCCGCAGCTTCCTCGAATTGCCACGGACACCGGCGCCCGGAGCGGTGGTCCGGCAGCACCGTCCGGGACGTGTCGAGCTGGCGCTGGCGGGGGCGCTGGTCTGCGCCATCGCGTTGCTGGTCGGCTGGGGCCAGCGCTCTCTGTCGCGGGCCGAGGCGGTCCGCGCGCTGGTGCGGCGCGGCCAGCTGGAACAGGCGTTCGATCGGCTGCGCGCGGAGGGGCGCTGGGCCTATGTCGGCCCGGGCGTGCTGGGCCCGCTGGTGGTGGAGTACGTCTGGGACCGGGACGTGACTCGCAGGCCGGTGCAGGCGCTGGTGCGGCGCGCCCTGCTGGATACCACGGGACAGGTGCCGGGCTGGGTCCGTCGTGACGTGGCCACCAGCCTGGCCAGGGGTCTTCAAGACCATTCAATTCGGGGTCGGGACGAGTTACTGAAACTGCATGGGCCCGCTCTGCTCGCGCTCGCGCGCGCCGAGCTGGCCGACTACGCTCCGTATCGCGTGATCGACGCCGACGAGCCGATCTCCGCGTTTCTGCTCCTCGCGCTAGAGCCCTCCGACCCCGAGACCGAGGCGCTGCTGTCCCGGTTTCGTCGCGAGCACCCCTCGGCGCAGGTGCGCCGCAAGCTCGCGGAGCAAGGCGGGAACTGAGTCGGGCAGGCGATCGGCCCGAGAAGTCCTGAGCCAGGTCCTTGGCCTCCTCGTTGGACTTGCGCCAGGAGGCGCGGATGTAGGCGTAGACGGGCTTCCAGTAGCGCAGGGCCAGCCGCTGAAGGTGGTGGGTCCGGTCGTTTCCGTTGCGGGCATCGAGCACCGATTCCCAGCAGGTCTCGGGGAACTGGCGCTCCTGCTCGCCCATCGTCGTCTCCTGGTCGCCCATCTCCAGGGAATCCTGACGCAGCCTGGCGGACGCTGCGTTCGAAATCGTAGAATGTGTCGAGTGGATCACGAGAATCTACGGCGACTCGCAGAGGGGAGTCCGCCTCCGGTGGAGGCCAGCGCGGAGTTTCCGCTCGATCGCTTTCCCGAGGGGACGGCTGGGACACTTCCGCGATCGCTGCGCGCTCGTCGCACCGCAACAGGTACTCGCCATCGGCGCGCAGTGGCAACCTCGGCGCGCGGCCTGCCAGGCGGCTGATCAGGTAGCCTCTCGACCTGCATCGCCAAGCAACACCTCCACCGCGACCTTTACTGACTCCGGCAAGCTGGTCCAGTTGATCCAGCCGGTGATCACGGAATCGATCCGGCGGAGCAGTTAGATGGGGGGCCAGAAACCGTGTCTGAAACCGTGTCTTTTTCTCGGAGTATCCGCAATCGTGGATGGTCATGGACTAGGGATGATCAACACCGAGGATCATTCACAAGTTCGGACGACAGAGAAGCTTGCATGGGTCTTACTTAGGCCGATCAAGCACCATGTATGATTCTCACGGATGCGGCTGACCAAACTCCGGAGCCAGAGGTCGTAGGTTCGAATCCTACCGGGTCCGCCACTCACCTTTTTCCGACGCAACGCCTTGCGTCAGCCCGCCTTGCGTCAGCCCGCCTTTCGTCGTAGATCCCGCTGGGGGGCGAGTGTGTCGGTAAATGTGTCGCCGTGCGGTCCGCTCAGGAGAGGCCGATCAGTATCCCGGCCAGCAGCCCCAGTCCGGCCAGAACGCCGAGGATCAGCAGCAGGTACTTGATCAGCGAGTAGGGCGCGTTGCCGGTCACGCAGGTCTCGTCCTGGCCCGAGATCACCGCGCGGTACAGTCGCTCCCGGTAGCGGTAGGCCAGCACGTACGCGGGGAACGACAGGCGCCTTGTGACCAGGCCGCTCAGAATTACCGCGACGTGCACGTTGCGGTTGCTGCTGCCGGGCACATGCTGGTTCGCGACGCGCTGCGCGGCGATCCCCTCGATCGAGCGGACGATCCGTTGCCGGGCCTGGGAGCGCTGCAGGTCGAACTGTTCCAGTGTCGCCTGCGGCAGAGGCGCCGGCTCGGGCTGAGACTGGTCCAGGTTGTACGAGGGAGTCAGCTGATAGACCTCGTCATCGGACAGCCCGCGCGAGGCGGAGACCAGGATGTTGTCGAAGGTCATCTCGGCCTGGCCTGCGTGTGGGGCCCAGGCGGAGCGCCGGTTGCCGGCGTCGGAGTCGGCTGTCCAGCTGATCAGCGCCTGCGCGTCGAAGACCCAGGCGACCCACCACAGCGGCTTGATGCTCTCCAGGCGCGCCGCTGAGCGCAGGTCGTTTGGCCGAAACCAGCCCAGCGTTTCGATCCAGCGCGCGAGCGCCGCGCGGGCCCGAGAGCGATCCACGGTGAAGCTGAGATAGCCCTCGGACTGCTCCATCGGATCTTCGATCCGCTCCTGGGCGTAGGTTGCGTCGCAGAAACTGCAGCGGGTCGCGCTGAGTTGAGGATCGTAGGCCACCGCGGCCCCACAGCCGGTGCAGCGCAGGATCAGTACCTCCAGTTTCTCGCGGGTGGCGGTGCCCGCCGGTGCGGCCTGGCCACAGATCGCGCAGCGCAGATCACCCACCTCCAGCGGCGTTTCGCAGCGCGTGCAGTCGGCCGGCGCGCTCAAAACCCGGACCCGGGACCTGGCGACTCGGAGAGCAGGAAGATCAGGCCTCCGAGCAGTAGCAGTCCGAGCAGCACCGCGACGGAGATCTTCAGCGGCGAGAGCGGTACACGGCCGGCGATCTCCCCGCTCTGCCCGTTGACCAGGATCGAGATCGGCTGCTTGTCTGGGTCGTAGCGGATGGCGAAGGAGTAGATCGGTAGCAGTAGCTGGTCGATCACCTCATCCCGCAGCCGCGTGGTGTAGGTCAGGCCCGAGTGGGAGTCACCAGGCATGAATGCGCCCAGCATGTGGCCGACCTGCTCCACGCTCTCTTCGCGCGCCAGTTCCAGGCAGTCGTCCAGGCTCATCGAGGGGTTTTCAGCCGGCCAGCCGGAGATGATCGCTGAATTGTAGCGGCGCAGCGCGCGCAGATCGAACGGCTCGATCGCCTCCAGCGAAGCGTTGTCGATGCCTCGTGACGCGGTGACCAGCACGTCCAGCACATAGCAGTCGTGCTCTCCGTGCAGCTCGCGCCACTCGGTCTTGGTCACCTGGCGGGTCCGGGTGACTGTCTTGCCGTTGGCGTCGGTCGTGGTGTAGGTCTCTGTGACGGTGTAGTTCTCGCCGATGCTCGCCTGGTACTGGTTGCGAGCGATCGCACCGTAGAGATAGGCCGGCAGATAGACCGCCTGCGTGTCGTCCACGGCCGAGCGCTTGAAGTCGGAGCGGGCGAACAGTCCGCTCGAACTGATCCACCGCTCGACCAGCTGGACCGCGCGCTCCTGGGCCACGACGAACTCGATGATGAAGCTCGGTGCGGGCTGATCGACGCTCGGGGGACTCTCGATGATAGAGGGCGAAGCGCAGTACGGGCAGCGGGCCGTGCGCATTCGCGTCGAGACCCGCAGGCTGGCCCCGCAAGACTCGCACGAGAGCTCGAACAGACCTGGATTATTCAGGTGATGCCCAGTTCCAGCAGGCCGTTGCCCGCATCGCGCAGCCGGTCCTGGGCGACCAGCAGGTTCCAGACTTCCTGGGGATACTGCTCCGGTGGCTTGATCCCCTGAATGGCGGACATTCCGCCCTTGCTCAGCGGACTGTGGGTGCTGGAGCTCATGTCGTCGAGCCGCAGGATTTTCAGCCGCTTGCGATAGGCCTTGAGTGCGCGCTTGAGCAGACCCTTGTCCCAGCCCGAGAGCGGCAGCGAGCCCGCATCCCAGGCGTCCAGCAGTGTCCGGACGTCTTTCAGGCTGCGGTCCAGCACGGGCAAGGCGATCTCCTCGATCTCGTCGGCCCCCGCCGCTTCGAGGACCTCCTCTAGCTGCTGCCAGATCGTTTCGGCGGCTTCCTCTCCGGGTGTGGCCGCGAGCATCTCGGCCAGGTCCCGCATGCGGCCGCACAGCAGTCTGTTCTCCATGGACGCCATGGGGAAATTATAACGAAGATCTGTCCCGTGAGCGCCAGGTAAGATGGTCGTCTCCGTCTTGTTCTGCGGGCCTGGTGGAGATTCGCGTTCTCGCAGTACGAGTCCCTTGAGCTGGCGGCTTCTCAAATGACTCACCAACCTGAAGGAACTCAGCTTGCACGCCACCCACATCACTGACGCGGGTCTGGCGCATCTCCAGTGCCTGTCTGCGTCAACCTGCACGTGGACGCGCGTGAGTTGTCAGGAGCGGCGCCTAGATCATCCCCTCTTCCTTCATCCAGCTGCGCAGCTTGTGGATCAGGACAATGCCCCCGATGATCAGGATCATCACGATGGCGAACAGGGCGAAGGTCCAGTACGCGTCCGTTCTGGAGACCTGCGTCCCTGGCTCTCGGCTCGAGGGCCGTCCGTCTACGGCGAGGATGACCTGTGGCATGTCGGTATTGACTCTTCTGGCGAAATGGATGTCAAGCCTGGTACTATGAACGAATGAGCCTCCCGATCGCGTTCGAAGAGCCGCTCTGGCTGTTGCTGCTGATCCCGGTTTTGCCCGGTCTGTATTATTTCTATCGCACCAGCTACTCGCCACTGTCACGGTTCCGCGAGCTCTCGACCCTGACCCTGCGTGTCACGGTTCTCGTGCTGCTGATCCTGGCGTTGGCCGGTACGCGACTGGTGCGGGAAGTGGATGAGTTGTGTGTGCTGTTCGTGGTCGACTGGTCCGACAGCATGACCGATCGCGGACGTAAGAAGGCGCTCTCGTTCGTCAATCAGTCGCTCAAGCAGATGACTGACCGAGATCGAGCCGCCGTGGTCGTTTTTGCCAAGGAGGCCTACGTCGAGGAGGCCCCGAGTCGTCATCTGAGGCCGCTGCGGCAGATCCATACCGAGTTGCGCAGCAAGACCAATTTCACCGATATCGCGGGTGCGCTCCGTCTGGCGCTGTCCTCCTTGCCGGAGGACGCGCAGAAACGAATCGTGTTGATCAGCGATGGCAACGAAAACCTGGGGGATGCGGCGGCCCAGGCGATCCTCTCCCGAACTCGCGGAGCCGAGATCGTCACGGTGCCGATCAACAACAGGCCCGAGAAAGAAGTGCTGATCGAGTCCTTCGACCTGCCGGCATTCGTGCGCAAGAACGAGCCATTCACGGCGCAAGTGCGGCTGCGAGCCTATCAGGCGGGAAAGGGGAGTCTCGACGTTTACCGCAATGGGGTGTTTCTCAAGAAGATCTCCGTCAGCTACCAGCCCGGTGTGCGAACCATCAGCCTGGATCAGCGTCTGGAGGAGGAGGCCCCGTTCGTGACCTACGAGGTGTCGCTGGTGGACGTTGTCGGTGAAGACACGATTGCCGAGAACAACAGTGCGCAGGGCTACACCAAGGTGGTGGGGCTCTCGCGGGTGCTGCTGGTCGAGGGCCACCGACGGGGCCCCGGTGGCGAAGACCGGGCGGAGTATCTGCGTGCGGCATTGCGGGAGGGGGGGATCGACGTGGTGGTGCGAGGGGTGGGTGGTGTCCCGGTCACCAGAGCCGAGCTCAACCGTTATGATGCACTGATTCTCTCCGACGTACCGGCGATGCCGGCCCGTTACCAGCAGGAACTGATCCGAGACTACGTCAAGATCTATGGCGGTGGTCTGGTGATGATCGGTGGCAAGGACAGCTTTGGCATGGGCGGGTACTGGAAGACACCGGTCGAGGAGGCGCTGCCGGTTCATATGGATGTCCGCAAGAAGCGCTTCGCGGCCAGCGTTGCGATCGCGATCGTGATCGACAGTTCTGGCAGCATGGGGATGAGGGTGCGGGGCAAGACCAAGTTGCAGCTGGCGTGCGAGGGCGCGATCGCGACGCTCGATCTGCTCTCACAGTCCGATCAGCTGGAGGTGATCCTCTGCGATACCCAGGTGACCAAGCTGATGAAGATGCAGCCTGTCGGGAGCGAGGCGAACAAGGATCAGCTCAAGCATCTGATTCGTCAGGCGCGTCCGGGTGGTGGGGGAATCTACACCAGGACAGGGCTGAAGCCGGCCTACCGCAGCCTGCGGGACCTGAATGCGATGATCAAGCACGTGATCTTGTTTGCCGACGGTAGCGACACGGAGGAAAAGGATGGCGTGCAGCGAATGGTCGAGACCTACTACACGCGAGACAAGATCACCCTCTCGTCAATCTCTCTGGGGCAGGGGGCGGACGTCCCTTATCTGAAGAAGTTCGCCCACGCAGGCGGTGGACATTTCTATCTGGTGACCGATGCCAGTCACCTGCCGCGTATCTTTACCAAGGACACGATGCTGGTCTCCAAGAGCGCGGTCGTGGAGGGGAAGATACCGCCGCTGGTTGCCTCTCGCGCGCCGATGATCGAGGGTATCTCCTGGCGCACCGCTCCCGACCTGCTGGGGTACGTGGTGACGACCGCGCGAAAGCGTGCCGAGGTGTTGCTGGTCGCCAAGAACAAGGATAGTCGGGGTGATGAGCAGACCGACCCGATCCTGGCCCGTTGGCGTTATGGTCAGGGTAAGGCGCTGGCCTTCACCAGCGACGCCAAGAATCGCTGGGCTCGGCACTGGGTTGGCTGGACCGGTTTCAAGAAGTTCTGGGCGCAGTCGATCCGGTGGACGATGCGTAAGGAGCAGTTCAGCGATTTCGTCAAGCGGATGGTGATCGCCGGTTACGAGGGGCGCATCGAACTCGACGCCGAGGATCAGGAGGGCAAGATCTATACCAGCCTCGACCTGGAGGCCCTGGTGCAGAAGCCGAAAGGCGGCGACCCAATCCGCGTCCGGCTCAAGCAGGTCGGTGCGGGCAAGTACGTGGGGAACTTCAAGGCGTTTCAAGACGGCACCTACATCGCTACCATCCGGATGAACCGTGAGAGCAAGGACCCGGCATTGCTAGGGGTCATTGGCGGCGTTCGGTCTTACGCCGACGAGTACCGGAAGCTCGAGCCGGATCAGTTCCGACTGGGCCGGCTGGTCCAGCTGTCGGGTGGGCGGCTGGCAACCTCCGCCGATCGGATTTTCGAGCATAAGAAGGAGGAGATTCGGTCGGCGCGCGACATCTGGAAGATCTTGCTGGGCATCGGCTTGTTGCTGTTTTTTCTGGATATCCTGGCTCGGCGATTGGTCTTCCCGGACCAGCTGCGCAAGTATGCCGACAAGGTGGTGGTGGCGGGGCGTGCGATCCCTGCGGCGGCGGCTGGTGGGGGTGGGTCATCGAGCCAGACCGTCATCGGTGATGAACCCGAGGTTGTTCGCCCGCTGGGACCCGTGAAGGTCGTGCGGAAATCCTCCGAGGCCCGTTCAGCCAGGGGGACACCTCCTCTGTCCGCACTTTCGACGGAGGTG
>CAZANL010000114.1:2529-10263 GCA_964486115.1 uncultured Planctomycetota bacterium | reverse complement strand
GCACAGCGGCTCAGCATCTGGTGCACGGCATTACAGTAAGTAAAGGTGTGTAGCGCCGTGATCCAGTCCCGAAACTCGTTGACCGTGCTGAAGCGGGCCAAGCGCACGGCGGCCGCATAAGACAGGGTTCTGGAGAGCTGGGTCGGGGTGGCGCCGGCCTGGATGGCTGTCTTCAGTGCAGAGAGGATTGCTAGCGGGTCATCGCCCAGGATTACCCGGGTCAGCTCAGCGTCACCGAGCCAGCTCGATCCGCGAGCCGCTTCGAACAGAGTGGGCAGCTGTTCGCTCAGCGTCGAGATCGGCTCGAGCAGATCGACCGGGTAACGCCACTGGTTGAGTTCTTCGCCGCCGCGGGCCTCTGCGAGTTGTTCCATCAAGCTCGGCAGGACCGCGTCCGCGTGTTTCCAGCCGATCAACTCGAGCAGCTCGCAGGCCTTGTTGCAGAAGTCCAGGAGATGGCCCGTGGCGGCGTAGTAGCGATCGAGGACCGCGGCGAATAACAGTCGCGTCAGCTCCTCGGGGGTGGCGCCGCCGTGCAGGACGGTCAGTACCGTGCGCTCCGCGCCGTCTCGATGGCGAACCTGGGTAAACTGGTGCAGCCAACGTCCCAGTTGCGGTGTGTCGCCCTCGTCGCTTTCCAGCGGCTCTCGCCTGCGCCGAGGAGGCATGCCGACGCAGTTGGCGGCCACCCGACGCGTTCCTTGATAAAGTGCGAGGAAGGCGGTCTCGAAGTCCAGGTCCGGAATCAGATTGGTGGCCGCGGTAAGCGAGGTCAGCCCGTCGAGCCAGGTGTCGCGGTTGGAGCAGCCGAACAGCGCTACCTCTCGCACCAGCGCGCTCGGTTGTTCGCCCGTTTCCAGCAGGGACAGCAGCGCTTTGGCCTGGATGAGCGGGACGTTCTGCTCGAGGCCGGCCTGTAACCGGTTCAGCAATCGGTTGCGAGCCATGTCGTGGCGTGGGTTTGGCGAGACGTAGACCTCTCCGTCGCGAACGTCGACGTCGAACGGGGGGACGTCATCGGCGAACATGTCGAAGGTGCACCCGCTGCACAGGTCGAAGCGGGCGTGATGCCAGTGGCAGATCAGGATGCCGTCCTGAACCGTGCCCTTGTGCAGGGGAAAACCGAGGTGAGGGCAGCGGTTGTCGACTGCCCTCACCCTTTCCCCGTCGGCGAATACGGCGATCGCTCGGTCCGCTCCCTGAACGACCATGACGCCTTCTCGGCGCAGTTGTTCGAGCGAGGTGACATGGATCTGTGCGTCTATCATTTGGCCCCCTTTATAAAGGCGGATGTTTACTAATCGGGGCGGCGCACTTTGTAAAGGAGGATATTTATTTATTTTGGGGGCCCCTCGGCTTAGCATGAGGCATGATCTGCACTGCCGTGCGAAGTACGGCCTGGGCGCTGCTGTTAGTTCTGTCAGGTGCCTGCGTTGGGCCGCCGGCTCCCCTTCCCAGGCGCCGGCCGGCGCCCCACCGAGGGACCGAACTGCCCGTGGCGCAGAACTGGTGGCAGATCATGATGCCTCTGGGTCAGGGCGCTGTTGATCCCCCCCAGGAGGCGATCGCCCGGGTGCACAGCTATCTGGACACCGTGCTGGCGCTGCGCCGCAAGGCACAGGTGGATCCCGCTGTCTGGGCCATCTACGACCGATTAGCACAGAATCTGGAGCAGGTCGATCTCAAGGGGCTATACCAGATGATCCCGGCGGAGCCTGGCAAGGACGGGACCAAGCAGCTGCAGTTCATCGGTCGAAGGCGGGGTGAACGGTACGCCATGTCCCTCGATGAAGGAGCGGCCGATCCGCTGGCCGATCAGGGTGATTTTGTCACCGGTGCTCGCTTCCGCCCGCTCAAGGGACCGCAAGGCAAGTTTCTTCTCGGGCTGTCGATGTATTTCGACCATCATTTCGGCCGAGCTACACCGAAGCAGGTCGGCGCGATGTTCAAGAACATGGTGCGCTGGTACGAAACCTCTGCCGCTCGGATAGATGGGAAAGTGGTCGGTTCGAGCAATCTCGGTCCCGAGGACCTCGCTATTCTGCGTGGCTATTCGGGGTCCTTTCCCGAGACCTACCCTTGGGCCATGTCGCTGCTGCACGTCGATGACCTGGTCTGCTTCGAGCAGCGTGGTCAGCGGAAAGTGACGCAGGTCCGCGTCGTGCTGCGTCCCAACTTGGGCCAGCTCGAGCTGCGCTATCCCAAGATCCACCAGTACCTGGCTCGATCTCGGACCATGCGAGACAGCCGGTTCACGCTGACCGACGCCAAGGGACGGCGCTTTGCCTTGATTCAGTACACCGGCAGCAAGCTGCAGCTGGTCATCCGTGCGGCGATGCTCGACGGTGTGCTGGTTCCGCTCGAGGGTCCTGACACCGACGTGTCGCTGGACATCGACCGGCAAGGCGTGACAAACCTGCTCGGGACGATGGACCTCAAGCTAAAATACTGGGGCTTGACGGTGCGACTGGAGCGGATGGAGCTGCCGATCCGCTGGGTACGCACTCCCGACAAGATCGTCGGCGAATACCGACTGTCCAAGCTGCCTCGTAAGATCGAGGTCACCGGGCGGCTGTGGGGGGTCTTTCCGGTCTGGCTGGTCGACATGCTGATCCCTTCCAACCTGGAGAAAATCATGACGAACTTTCTCTCGACGTTGATCAAGGGTGGAGGCGGTAAGGGCATGTTGCTCTCGTTCAGTTACGAGAAAGACAGCAAACAGCGCAATCTATATCGCGTCCGGTTCGAGGGCGAGCTGGCCGACAACGGATTCGTCCAGCTGCAGACCCGACTGCTAAGAAGCCGGCTGGCTCCTCGGCGGAAGGCCCGGGGGGAAATCGGAAACCTGTTGAGCAACATCGTTCGCTTGCTCAGGCGGGACCTGGAGACCTATCGCAAGACGCTGGAGTCGGCCAAGGCGGCAGACTGAGCCGACTGTTCTGCGGCGGGAGTTTCAGAGCCGCCAGCGAATGCCTTGGGTGGTGGTCGCAGAGCGGGTCGTCGCTGGACGGGGTCGATTGCGCGGGTGCTGGTCGTTCGGCGTGCTCTCGGGCACCTGCGGCCGCCCACTAGAAGGGCCAGAAGTGCGGGATCAACAGCGAGGCGACGACCCAGAGGATCAGGTTGAGGGGGCCGCCGAACTTGAGGAAGTCTCGTGTTTGGTAACCGCCTGGGCCGTAGACGATCATGTGGGTTTGATAGCCTACCGGCGCAATGAAGGCCGCCGAGGCGGCGAAGGCTACACAGAACAGAAACGGCTTTTGTGCCACCCCCAGGGCCAGCGCGGTGTTCTGTACCAGTGGCACGAACAGGATCGCCGCAGCGGCGTGGCTGACGAAACTCGAGAGAATCGTGATCAGCAGGTAGAACGCCGAGAGCACGATCCAGGGCCGTAGATCGGGGGCCAAGCCGCTCGTTCCGCTCGTGATCCAGCCGGCGAGTCTCTCCGCCAGCCCGGTCGCTTCCATCGCCTGCCCCAGCGCGATCATGCAGCCGATCAGTACGAGGATGTCCCAGCTGATCGAAAGGTAGGCTCGCCGCGCCGACAGACAACGGCAGGCGATCATCAGGAAAGCCCCGGTGATTGCCAGGAGGCTGATCGGCCAGACGCCGAAGGCGGCGAGCAGGACGATCGCGACCAGGATCATTGCTGCGAGCGGGGCTTTTTTCTTGTCGACCAGTGGCTGGCCGGCGCCCTCGAGTAGCAAGAAGTCCGTCTCGCCGCGCAAGCCGTTGATCGTCTCCACGCCTGCCTGAACCAGCAGAATGTCGCCCGTGCGAAGCGGGAGCTGAGCGATCTTCTCTTTGATATGCAGGTGGGCTCCCTGTCGCTGGATTGCCATCACGGCTGCGCCGTGTCGCTTGCGGAACTGGATCTTCTCGAGTGTCCGGCCGACCATCTTGGAGTTGGGAGTCAGGACGATCTCAGCCAGCGTCACCTCGGTCCCGCGGACCGAATCCTGTCCGGCCTCGATTCCGGGCAACAGCTCGAGTCCCCGTTCCTGCTGGAGCGCGACGACCTTGCGCATGTCGCCCTTGACCATCAGGATGTCGCCCTCTTGCAGTGTGTAGTCCTCTCCCTGGGGCCAGAGGATGCGCTCACCGCGGATCAACTCCAGCACGCGAACGTTGGGATACCGGGCCATGATCGAGCTCGACAGCGGCTTGCCGATCGAGGTGGAGTTGGGAACGATGCGGATCTCGGTCAGGTACTCCTTCAGAACCCCGGGTTTGTTCAGGCTGGTCAGCGTGCGGCGGTCGGGCAGGTAAGAGAAGCTGAACAGCGAGAGATAAACCAGTCCGATCCCGGCGAAGACCAGCCCCAGGGGTAAGAAGTCGAACATCCCCAGCTGTTCGTGTGCCGGCAGGAAGGTGTTGATCAAGATGTTGGTCGACGTGCCGATCAGCGTGCAGGTCCCGCCCAGAATCGAGGCGAAGGAGATCGGGATCAGGACCTTGGACGGACTGAAGTCGTAGCGCTCGGCCAAGCCGAGCATGATCGGAACGAAGAGGATGACAACAGGCGTGTTATTGATGAATGCCGAGCAGATGGTGACCACCAGCAACGTGATCGGGAACATCAGCACGACCCGTCCACCCGAGAGCAGGGCAATGCCGTGACTCACGTAACCCACAGCGCCGGTCTGAATCACACCCTGGCTGACCACGAATAGCGCGCCGACCGTGATCAGCGCCTTGTTGGAGAAGCCGGCCAGTGCCTGCTGGGTCGGCAGGATCCCGCCGAACACCAGGGCCAGAAGAACGAGCATTCCAGTTATGTCGACCGACCAAAATTCGCTGATGAATAGACCGATCGCGAGCAAGATCAGTCCGAGAACATAGATCTCCTGGCCGGTCAACGAACTCGTCGCACCCTCAGAATCGTGTCTCCGACCTCGATGCGGTCGACGGCGCCCATTCCGCAGATGACCTGTCCGAAAACGGTATAGCGGCCGTCCAGGTGGGGGGTTGGCAGATGGGTGATGAAAAGCTGGCAGCCGCCCGTGTCCTTGCCCGCCTTGGGCATGCCCAGAGTCCCCGATCGGTAGGTGTGGGGGTTGATCTCATCGCGGATGTTGTATCCCGGGTCGCCCCAGCCGTCGCCTCGTGGGTCGCCGCCCTGGATCACGAATGCGGAGACGACTCGATGCCAGGTCAGGCCATCATAGAAGCCCCGGGCGACCAGCCCGAGGAAGTTGCGCACGTGGATCGGCGCGGACTTGGGATAGAGCTGGAGGCGGATGTTGCCCTTGCTGGTGACCAGGACGACCTCCGGCCGATCGGGCAGCGTCGCGAACGGGTCGACCACCGACTTGGAAGACGTCTTCGGGGGCTTCTTGTACGGGACCTCACGGCCCAGGATCCTCTTCAGCTCGCTGGCGGCCCGTGCGCGGACGGATGGGGCGGGATCCCCGAGGGCTGCCCGCAGATGTGGCTCTGCCGGCTTGCCGATCTTGCCCATCGCCTCCACCAGGTACTCGCGCACCTCATTGAAGATCCGCGTGCCGGATGCCTTGTAGGCCTTGACCAGCGGATCGAGGAGACGTGGCTCGCCCAGTCCCTTGAGCAGGTAGACGGCTGTGCCGCGGACGGTCAGGTCATCCGTGGCCAGGCCCTTCAACAGCAGTCCCTGGGCCTCTGGGGACTTGCTCGTGCCGATGCCATCGAGCACCCCGGTGCGTACGGCGTGCGGTCCGCGGTCGAACAGCAGCTTGGCCAGCTTCAGTGCGTCCGCCCGCTTGCCGTCGGATGCCAGCTTGCCCACCGCCTTGGCTGCCGCCACCAGCATATGAGTTGGCGCCGACTGCTGAATTTGCCGCGTCAACGCCATTCCCTTCTCCGGATCGAGCTGAATCAAGCTGGTCAGCAATGCGGCGCGCACCGATCGAGAACGGTCGATGTCCAGCCGCTGTCGCAGCAGCGCCACGCTGCTGCGGTCCTCGGCCACGCCGAGAGCGCGTGCGGCTTCTGCGCGGACATGCCAGCTCCAGTGGCCCAAGGCGCTTTGCAAGGCCCGGATCCCGGCAGCGCTTTTGTGTTTGCCCAGTCCTCGGGCGGCCAGTGCGGCCACCTTCCAGCGCGGGCTGGCGCACAGTCGGGGCAGCGCCGAGGCTGCTGATTTCGACTTGTTTCGGCCCAGGTAGAGCGCGGCGAACTCCTGGCACCAGATCGTCTCGAATCGTGCGGCTCGCGTGAGATGGGGGACGGCGGTCTTGCCGCCGATGCGGCCGATGGCATAGACCAGCCGCCATCGCACCTCGGGGTCTCGGGTCGTTTTCATGGCCGCCGCCAGCGGGGATATCCCGTCTGGCAGTCCGAGAAATCCGAGGGTCAGAGCGGCCTGGCCGCGGACCTTGGAGCTCGGGTCCTCCAGCAGCACCTGTAGGCGCTCGAGTAGGCGGCGCTGGATTGCCTTGTCCATCTTCTTGGTCATCAGGCTGACCAGCCCCAGGCCGTACGCTGCACTCTTGCGTTCGGTGGGCTCGCTGGAGCGTGTGATCGCCAGCAGCACATCCACCGATTCGAGCTTGCCGATCGCGCCGATGGCACGAATGGCTTCGGCTCGCACGGCCTTCGAGCTGTCGGACAGGAAGAAGCTCAGAGCCGGGACCGCTTTCCCGTCCTGCAGCCGGCCGAGCGCTCGGAAAACCGCGCGGCGCACCTCGATCCGATCGTCCTCGACGTAGTCGGCGAACTTCTCGATGTCTGCGCGCTGGTCCTCGAGCCGCTTGATCTCCTTGACTCGCTTGCCGACCGGATCCTTCCGGCCCTTGGCGGCCAGTGGAGTGGTCAGCAGGCCGGCGCACAGCAGTACCCAGACCAGATGCCGTTTCATGCCGTCCAGGATACCTTTCAGAGTCTCAGCTCGTCCAGCAGGTCTTCACCCGCCAGGGCGGACGCGGAGAGCTCGTCCAGCAGCGCGTGGTGCGCTTGTCCTGGAGCGAGAACGAGTTCGGGAACGGCGGCCCAGTCGGAGTCTTTTCGGCCTGGTGGCCGGGAGATCTGCTGGTAGCGTTCGCGCAGGTCCCACCAGACGTCGACGAGATTCTCGGCACCGCCGTAGAGGGCTTGTTCGAAATGAGTCAGGACCAGGCCCCAGCGCACACGCAGCAGTAGCCGCTCCCGGCGTCGAGCTGCGAGTTGATCGCGCAGTGGGTCGACGGTGTCGGCCAGCACTCCGACGCTGTCGATCAGCCAATTCGGGTCGTCCGGTAGTCGTGTCAGCAGGGTGCCGAGGACGGGTTGTCCGACCGCGACGGCGAAGACCCAGAGGATCTTGCGCATCCAGCGCTGGTCCGGGCGAATGCTGGCGAGCACGGTCTGTCCGTCCCACCAGGCCTCCTGTAGTTTGTTCGGCCGCTCGTACAGGTCGGACGTGGCTAGCAGTGGCTCGATGTCGAAGCCACGCTCGGCCAGCGTGCGGCGCGCCAGGCCTTCGATGTCGGCCTGCACGAAGAACCGATCGCAGTTCAGCCGCAGATCGGCCGGAGCTTCCTTGAGGAAGGGATCGTCGTAGTGCCAGGGGGCCAGCTCGGTCGCCGTGATGCCGAACTGGACCTGCTTGCGCTGGTCCAGGTCGGCTTTGATTGGGCCGTAGGACGCCTCGCTGGCCTGGGCCAGCGCATCGATTTCGGAGGGCAGCGGGGCCGGCTGCCGGTCGCGCGGCCAGTCTCTGGCCAGCTCCGAGCCGATGGTCATGCGTGCTTCCCACGCTGCGCGGCGGCGGGTCGGGTC
>CAZANL010000114.1:0-2519 GCA_964486115.1 uncultured Planctomycetota bacterium | reverse complement strand
GGATGCGCACCAGCTCGTTGTCCGGGTGGGCGACCCCGTCCATCACGCCGCGGTGTCGGATCAGGATGTCGAGTGGGTCCATCGTCTCGTGCCAGCGGGGCCGTCGGGCGAATCAGATGCTCTGAGTGCCTGTTAGAGCTGGCTGACGATCTCCTTGTATTCGGGGAAGTTCCCGGTCTCGAGCTTACTGTAGATCAGCTCGCCGTCGACCGAGACCTCGAACTTGCCGCCCGCGGAGGGGACCAGATTGAGGCCGGTGATCCTGTCCTTGAATTGTGTGAGCAGTTTCTCCGTCAAACTGACGGCTTTTGGCTCGTAGTTTCAAGCGGCGCAGTAAACGATCTCGATGTTCATCGTCGATTTCCTTGTCGATCGCGGTGAGTTTCGCTGAATTATAGAGCGGCTTATTGAATTGACCAGCCGGATGTTTCGCAGGAGAATCTCGTCCCGTGTACAAGCTGATCATCAGTCTCAAATACCTGAAGGGCCGGCTGATCACCGTCTGTTCGATCCTGTTCGTGGCACTCGGGGTGATGGCCTTGATCGTCGTCAACTCTGTGATGGGCGGGTTTCAGAAGGAGTTCAAGGCTCGCCTGCGTGGCACGCTGTCCCACATGACCGTCTCGATCCGGCGGCCTGGAGACTACGACCGCGTGGCTCAGATCATCGGCGGATCGGGGCACGTCGCGGCGGTCGCGCCGCGCAAGGAAGGGCTGGTCCTGGTCGCCTCGCAAGGCGAGATTCAGGGCTGCAAGGTGCTGGGCATCGACCCCACCCAGGAGTACAAGGTGGGCCAGCTGAAGAAGTATCTGATGACACCGTATCGGGAGCTGAAGGACCACTTCATGCAGCTGGTCGAGCGCAAGGGCTACCAGATGCACTGGCGCTTGCTGTGGGTCGGCAGGGAAAAGGGGCAGACCGTGCTGGCGCTCGAGTGGCGCGAGCAGATGCCGGGGATCGGCACCAAACAGAGCAAGACCGCTACCTTCGGTCAGCACGTGTGTCTGTATCTGGACGAGCGGGAGAAGGTTCGCTATCTGCAGTACCATCCGGGCCCGCCTCGGCCCACCAAGGAGCGCGCCAGTCAGGAGGAGACGGCGCGCTGGAAGGCCTGGGCCGGTGAGATCGACAAGCAGCTGAAGGCCCGTCAGATTGATAAGGTGATTTCGAATTTCAGCAAGGAGCTGACGCACAACCGGGGCGCGCTCGACATCAACAAGCCCTTCTTGCTGGGTGGGGGAAATTACCGACACCCACAGGTGGATGGCGTCGACATGCCGGGCGTCCTCGTCGGCAACGAGTTGTACCGGGCCTTCCGCCTGCGTCCCGGCAAGGTGGTGCAGCTGATCACGGCGGTCAAGAACAAGGACGGCGAGGTCGAGAAGATCGGCAAGCGCTTCGTCGTCACCGGTGCCTTCAAGACCGGGATGAACGAGTACGACAGCAACTTCATCTATGCCCCGTACCAGGAGATGGTGAAGTTTCTCGACGAGCGGCGAGGCAATGTGATCAGCGTCCAGCTCGACGACTACAATCACGCGATGTCGGTCCAGCAGGCGCTGCGCGCCAAGCTGGGGGTCCTCTCGGTTCGTACCTGGGAGGATCAGCGACGCAACCTGCTGCAGGCGGTGCACCTCGAGCGGCGGATCATGTTCGTCATCCTGTTCTTCTTCATCCTCTTCGCGGTGGTCACCATCGCGGTGATCCAGATCCTGCTGGTGGTGGAGAAGGTGCGTGACATCGGCATTCTCAAGTCGATGGGGGCCTCCGCGGGTGGCATCGGCTCGATCTTCATCTGGAACGGAGTGGTGACCGGCGTCATCGGCTGCACTCTCGGGGTCCTGGGCGGCGTCTCGTTTGCGCTCAACCTCAACTGGCTGGCGGACAAGATCTACTACTACACCGACTTTCGCGTCTTTCCGCGGGACGTCTATTACCTGGACCGGATCCCGACCGATGTGGACCCGCTCTGGGTCGCGATCACGGTCTGCGTGACCCTCACGCTGTGCGTGCTCTGCTGTGCCTTTCCGGCCTGGAAGGCCGGTCGGATGCCCGTCGTGGAGGCGCTGAAGTGGGAGTGAGCCAGCCGATCTACAGTGCCCGCAATCTCGTGCGAGAGTACGTGATGGGCGGGCGGGTCCTGCGTGTCGTGGACAACGTCACGCTCGACATCATGCCGGGCGAGGTGCTGGCGATCCTCGGCCCCTCGGGCGCCGGCAAGAGCACCCTGCTGCACATCCTCGGCCTGCTCGATCGGCCCAGCCGCGGGAGTCTGCACTTTCAGGGTAAGGACCTGGCTCAACTCTCGCGACGTGACTTCAACCGGATGCGCAACGAGGTCTTCGGCTTCATCTTTCAGTTCTACCATCTGCTGCCCGAGTTCAGCGCGCTGCACAACGTGATGATGCCGGCGATGATCAAGTCTTCGGTCCGGGGCTGGCCCGCCCGCAAGCGCGAGGCCAACGAACGGGCCGCCGAGCTACTGGAGCAGGTGGGGCTGGGTCAGCGGATGACCCACC
>CAZANL010000113.1:0-10273 GCA_964486115.1 uncultured Planctomycetota bacterium | reverse complement strand
GTAGTAGACCGCGGGGATCATCTGCGTCGGTACGAACATCCCGCCCTTGCGACGGTAGTCTCGGTAGTCATAGCTCGCGTCGCCGACCAGCAGCGCAAACTGCGGCGGCAGGCCGGTCCAGTCGTGATAGGCCCGCCGCAGAAACTCCTTGATCGCGGCCGGATCGAACTCGCCAAAGCTGAAGCCGTCGTAGATCTCGTCGATATCCGCCTTGAAGGTCCGCAGCCCTCTTGCGGTGCGATGGCTGAGCAGGGGGGCGATCGCCGACGAGAAGTCGGGGTGGGTCACGACCACAAAGTCCGCCCCATTCTCCGCCGCGTGATAACGGTTGGGTCGATCGAGCGCGACGCTATCGGGCGTCCGGATGCCGGCGCCAGCAGCGACGTGGATCACCCCGCGGCCCGAACAGAACAGCCGCCGCAGCGTCGATGTTGTCCAGTGCGCTGACGACTGCGTTGTCCCGCACGAGGTAGCCCGCCGCCGGAACCATCGTCGTCGTAGATCGTGCAGTTCTCGATCGTGACGTCGCTCGCCTTGTCCAGTTCGATCTCTTCCCGGCCATTGTCGTGGATCAACAGGTTGCGCAGCGTCGCCCCGTCCGCATCCTTGTCCAGCTCGATCCCCTCCTGTCCGGCACCGGTGAAGACCATCTTGCGCAGCGTCACAGCCGAACTGTCCGAGATCCGGCAGCCGTTGTCATTTCCGGCAGCGTCGACCACGGGCCAGTCGTCGGCACGGCCCTCGACGATGATCTTGGTCGTCTTCTTGCCGACGATGTCGAACCCAGCGTAGTCGCCACCGTCGAAACCGGACACACGAACGACGAAGCTGCTCGTGGCGGCGGATGCCGGGATCGCGTCGATGGCGGCCTGAATCGTGGTGTAGGGCTTTCCACCGTCGCCATCCACCTCGAGCAGCCCCACCATCACACGCTCGCTCGACTCGTAGGGAAAGTCGCTGGCCGACTTGGGCTCCTCGGCGATGACGCTGAACTTGCCGGTGGAATCGGTCGCGTCGGCGACAGCAACCCGCACCTGGATTCCCCGTCCCGCCGTCGCGCCGGCCGCCACCGAGATCCGGAATAGAACGTAGTAGGCGGCCCCGGAGGATCCTGTGTAGTCCGTCCCATCAGCGATGAACTCCAGACCCACGCTGGCGCTCACGCCGTCGTAAGGGATGCCAGTCAGGAAAGGGGTGTCCGATCCCTCGTACGTCTCGTTGCTAGAGATATAAATGCCGAGGGTCGAGATATCGGCGTTGGTCAGTCCGGCTCCCTCGACAAACACCTTCAAGGCGCTCAGCGTGGGTGCCAAGGTGGTCTGCACCTGGATCGCGAGGGCCGTGAAGGTCTCGCCCGGAGCGGGTGACACGCCGGCCGCGCTATCGACGCGCCCGAGCAGACAGACCTTGCTGGTGCTCGGTTCTGCGATCCCCAGATGGCTGGAGAGGAAGTTGGTGTCCCCCGTCAGCCCACCACTGAGGGTGAAGCCGCCGCTTGCCGCTCCGCCGCCGTACTGATCGATCTGCACCGTTCGCCCACCCGCCGTGCCGGAAAAGCTCAGCACGAGAAAGAAATGGACTGTCGTATCCGCAGCCAGGGTCAACGAGCCTGTCACGTTCGCCCCGTTGCTGACGATATTTCCCGAGCTGTCGGTCCCGAAGCTGAACCCAACAACGGATGCCCAGCCCGGGGTAATTCAGCGTGCGTCAGCGGCGCTCTGCCTGCTCTAGCAGTTGCGTTGCCACCGAATCTCCCGGCTTGCGCTCGAGTGCCCGGCGAAACATCTCGATCGCCCGTGCGTTCCGATTCAGCGCCAGATAGGCCCGCCCCACATGAATCAGCATGAAGGCCACATCGGGGCGTAATCGCAGGGCCTCGGAATAATCGGAGAGCGCCTCCGAGTACCGGCCAGAGCGCTCATGCAGGCGACCCCGGTTGAAGAAGAACTCCCAGCTCCAGTGGTCGCCGGCAATCGCGAGTCCGTAGAGATGCAGCGCCTCGGGCAGCTTGCCTTCGCGCTCGGCAATCAGCGCCAGCCGCCCCAGCGCATCCGGATATCCGTTCCAGAGGCGCAGGGCCTCGGAGAGCTCCCTACGTGCCTCGACATGCCGACCCGCATCGAACGCGGCATTGCCGAGAATGGCGTGCAGTTCCGCCTCGTAGTGCGGATCGTCGGGCTGGCGGTCATGGCTGGCAAGAACGCCAAGAGCAATGACAGGGAGCAGCCAGAGCAAACTCCGGGGGAGCCGGCGACCCAGCTCGACCAGCGCGACCGCTGCAAAGAACAGCAGCACTACGGCCAGCGGCAGACGATAGCGCGCGGTGATGAAAAACAGCAGGAACGGGAGCCCGTAGGCCCCAATGAACAGCAGCAGCGGCAGATCCCGCCGCCAGTGGTCACGCCAGCGGAACAAGAGCCCCAGCAGCGACAGAGGCCCAAGCAAGGCAAACGGAAAGGCCAACCCGTGGGTGGGGTGCCAGACCAGCATCTGTATCACGCGTGAGTAGCGGCGAAAACGATAGAGGTCGAAGTTTCGACGACGTTCATGGCCCGAAGCCAACCGCCGAGCCTTGGCCAGCAGTGCACCTCCAAACGCCGAGGGGTCAGCCAGGACCCAGGAGACAGAGCGCCGGAAATAGTCGCTGCTCCACCGCCCCGGATCGACCTCCGGGCTGACCCCCGGCATGACGAATATCCGTCGCCACTCTGGCCCGGGACGGGCTTCAGACGTCTTCTTCCAGTTCGGGTTGTTCCCCAGGTAGAAATTCAGCCCCCCCCCATAAACCAGCCCGCCGTGGCCGCTTCCCTTGTAGTTGCGATAGGAGCACAGGCCCAGCGGAAGAGCCAGGCCAAGTGCAAAGGCCAAGCCTGTGGCCAACGGAGCACGCCAGCTGCCACGCCAGCGCTGCGTCCACCAGGCCCACGGACAGAGAACCAAAGCGAATGGCAGCAGGTTCATCCGGACCAGCGACCCACAGCCGAGAACCAGCCCAAGCGCCATCCAGCGGGGCCAGGGGATCCCCGGTTCTCTCCCCGTCTCGATCGACTGGAGCCGGTAGATCCAGCGAAAGCCGACCATCAAGATCAAGACCAGCAAGCTCGTCGGCAGCCACTCCAGGTCAAAGAAGATCAGCGGGCCATAGGCCGCGGCCATCAGCCCGGCGACCAGGCCGACTCGACGGTCCGCCAGCTGCCCGGCCAGCACCGCCAGCAGGACGCAACTCAGAGCCCCACACACGGACTGGACCAGACGAACGAAGGTCAGCGCACCAACGGCCAGCCCCAGCTTGGCGTGGACCCACAGCAACAAACCGGCGAAATAACGGTATCCAGGGGCCTGGAGAAAGGCCTGGCCATCGCCGAGCCAGTCTCCCTCGGCAATCTTCTCGGCCACGGCCATGTACATGAAGCTGTCCGAGAAGGGCAACTCGAAGAACGGCGAGTTGCGCGAAAACTCCCACAGGTGCAGGAGGCGCAAACCAAGCGCCACGCCAAACACCAGGAGCAGCGGCCGCCACCAGCGACGGCGTTCGGGTTGAGGCGCAGGAGCATCCACGTCCTACCATTGTGCAGCAGTTTGCGGGCCCGGACAACGCCAGGCTGACAGCCCAATCCCCCCTGGGGGTCAAACCGGGTCAGGGTTGAGGCGCGGGATCCCCGCCAGATCGGGCATCGAGCGGTCCAGCCGGGAGCCCTGGGCCATGCAAAGGCCAGCAGGGATTCAGCACCCCCCGAGTCTCCGGATCCGTTCCTTGTGCTCCGGATCAAGTACATTCCCATCAAACCAGGCGTCGTCCTTGAGGAGCTGATAGGCCTTCGAGAACCAGGCTTTCGCGTCTTCTGGTTCGTTCATGGCCAGCAAGCACTCGCCGAGGTGTTCGAATAGATAGCCATCATTGTGGCCACCACTGCTTTCGATGCTCTGCTCCAGCTCGCACAGGAGCCTGTAGGCCTGGTCAACCTCGCCAGCCAGGCGATGCGCATAGGCCATCATCAGCCGGGTGTCACGGCGGTGATCTGTTGATGCGTTATTGGCCTCGCACCAGTCGTCCATTTTCCTGAAGCTGGCGAGAGCAGCGGCGCAGTCTCCGACTTCGGCCTGCCTTTTCCCGAGATTGTTGTAGAGGCGGAACAGCCAACGTCTTGCCCTGGCATCGGCGGAGGCTTCCGCCTTGGCGATACCCAGCTCATGCCAGTGACGACCCGCGTCCCCATCCAGCGTGTAGCCCAGCATGTGCGCGGCATCTATCGCCAGGTGGTCCTCGCCGCACTCGCAGGCCAGCTCCCAGGCGCATTCGAACAGCGGAACGCCGGACTGGTGCCGACCCAGTTCCCTGTGCAGGCGGCCAGTCTCCAACAGATGACGAACATGAACCCGATTGGCGTCATTTCGAACCAGGGGCAGCACGTCGTCCAATACCTGCTGGGCCGCGATATGGTTTCGCTGCAGACAGAGTGCGCGGGGCAGCTGTGTAGAAACTTCGGCCCGGTAGTTTGAGGTCAGATCCGGCCGGCCCAACAGCTCCCGAAACCGCGCCTCGCTCGCCTCTGGATTCGGATAGTCCCACAGGCTGTCAATTTCTGGCAGCAAACTCTCCGGCCCCCGCCTGGCCGTCATCGGTCGCCCCATGGAATGAAACAAACGCGTGTTCGCCCACGCATGCTGCCGGAGGCCGCGCCCGGGAATGCTGGCCGACCGGGCCAGCAGTGTACGAAAAAACCCCGAGAGCCCTGGCTCTCGGGGTTTGCTGATTCAGCCGCTCTCGCACCAGGCGAGAATTAGTAGCGGTAGTAGTCCGGCTTGAACGGGCCGTCGACGTCCACGCCGAGATAGCCGGCCTGCTCATCGGTCAGCCGGGTCAGCTTGACTCCCAGCTTGTCCAGATGGAGCCGGGCGACCTTCTCGTCCAGCCTCTTGGGCAGCACGTAGACCTTGCGCTCGTAGTTGTCCGGATTACTGAAAAGCTCGATCTGTGCGATCACCTGGTTGGTGAAACTGGCGCTCATCACGAAGCTGGGATGTCCGGTGGCACAACCCAGATTGAGCAGCCGGCCCTCGGCCAGGATCGTGATCCGCTTGCCATCGGGCCAGACCACCTGATCCACCTGTGGCTTGACCTCGACCCGCTGCAGGGTCGGATCATCGAAGACCGAAGCGACCTGGATCTCGCAGTCGAAGTGGCCGATGTTGCCGATGATCGCTTGATCCTTCATCACATCCATGTGCTCGCGACGGATGATGTCGGCACAGCCAGTGGTGGTGATAAAGATGTCGCCAAGCGGCGCCATCTCTTCCATCGTGCGCACCTCGTACCCCTCCATGGCCGCCTGCAAGGCACAGATCGGATCGATCTCGGTGACCACCACCCGGGCGCCCATGCCGGCCAGCGACTGGACGCAGCCCTTGCCGACGTCGCCGTAGCCGCAGACCACCGTCACCTTGCCGGCGATCATCACGTCGGTGGCCCGCTTGATACCGTCGAGCAGCGACTCGCGGCAACCATAGAGGTTGTCGAACTTGCTCTTGGTGACCGAATCGTTGACGTTGAACGCCGGACACAGAAGCGTCTGGTCTTCCATCATCTGATAGAGCCGGTGCACACCCGTCGTGGTTTCTTCCGAGAGTCCGCGGACCTCTTTCATCAGCTTCGGATATTTCTCGTGCATCAGGACCGTCAGGTCTCCGCCGTCATCCAGCAGCATGTTCGGGCCAGTCCCGTCAGCCCACCGGATCGACTGCTCGACGCACCACCAGTACTCCTCCTCCGTCTCGCCCTTCCAGGCAAACACGGGGACGCCGGTCTGCGCGATCGCGGCCGCGGCATGGTCCTGGGTGCTGAAGATATTGCAGGAAGACCAGCGAACGTCCGCGCCCAGCGCGGTGAGGGTCTCGATCAGGACCGCAGTCTGCACGGTCATGTGCAGGCAGCCACAGATCTTCGCGCCGGCCAGTGGTTTGCTCTGCCCAAACTCCTCGCGCAGAGCCATCAAGCCGGGCATCTCGCTCTCGGCTATTTCGATTTCCTTGCGTCCGAAATCGGCCAGCGAGATGTCGGCGACCTTGTAATCTTGAGTCTTCATGTCCGTGCTCATGGGATTCCTTTCGTGTGACAAGCGGCCCGCTATTCGGTCTCTAGAAATGGGCTCGCCAGTACCGGAAGATACAATGGAGCAGCCGATCTGCCTATCCTCAATTGGACAAGTTCTGATACGATACCGACCTCATGTGTGCCGTACTCGGAGATGTGTTGCTGTCGGTAAAAGAGGTCAGCAAGACCTTTCAGGACCGGGAGATCCTGCACTCGATGACCTTCACCCTGCATCGGGGCCACCGGATCGGGATCATCGGGGCAAACGGCGCCGGCAAGTCGACCTTCATGAAGATCCTCGCCGGGCGTGACACCGATCACATGGGCGAGGTCAACCACGCACCTAACACGCGCGTGGGCTACATCCCTCAGGAGCCGGAGCTGGATCCCACCAAGACCGTGCTGGAGAACATCGAGGAGGGCGTCTCTCACATCCGGGCCCTGGTGACCGATTACGAGGAGGTCGCTACTGCACTTGGGACCGAGGAGGACGCGGACACCCTGGAAAAGCTGACCGACAAGCTGGGCCGGCTGCAGGACCAGATCGACGTGACCAACGCGTGGGAATTGGATTATCAGCTCGAGCGGGCAATGGAGGCCTTGCGCACGCCTCCCGGGGAAGCCGCGGTGACCAACCTCTCCGGCGGCGAGAAGCGGCGAACCGCGCTATGTCGCGAGCTGATGGGCTTTCCCGACCTGCTGATCCTGGACGAGCCGACAAACCACCTGGACGCCGCGACGGTCGAGTGGCTCGAGTTGTTCATCGATGAGTATCCCGGCACCGTGGTGATGGTGACCCACGACCGCTACTTTCTCGACAACGTCACCGACTTCATGGTCGAGATCGACGACGGCAGGCTGCTGATCTACGAGGGCAACTACTCCGACTACCTGGAGCAGAAGGCGGATCGGCTGGAGAAGACAGCCAAGTCGGAGGCCAGGCGCCAGAACGTGCTGCGCCGCGAGCTGGAGTGGCTGCGCGCGACGCCGAAGGCCCGCACGAGCAAGAACAAGGCCCGGATCAAGAACTATCAGGAGCTGGCCTCCGCGGGCCCGCAGGACAAGCTGGGCGAGATGAACATCATGCTGCCGGTCGGTCCGCGGCTGGGTGACCGCGTACTGAGCATGGCAGGCGTGTCCAAGACCTTCGACGACAAGCTGCTGTTCGAGAATCTGGACCTGACGGTGAAGCCTGGCGAGATCATCGGCATCACCGGACCCAACGGTACCGGCAAGACCACCCTGCTCTCGATGATCTCCGGCGAGCAACAGCCCGACGCCGGCACGATCGAGATGGGTGAGACGGTCGAGATGATCTTCTGCGAGCAGAACCGCGAGACGCTCAACGCCGACCTGACGGTTTTCGAGGAAGTCAGCGAGGGTGGCGACGACGTCCGGATCGGCGACCGCAGCGCTCCGGTGCGGGAATACCTGAGCCGCTTCGGATTTCGGGGGAGCCTGCAGCAAACCAAGGTCGGACGGCTCTCGGGCGGGGAGCGCAACCGCCTGCTGCTGGCCAAGTCCTTCAAGAAGGGCGCCAATCTGCTGCTGCTGGACGAACCGACCAACGATCTGGACGTGAGTACGCTGCGCCTGCTGGAGGAGGCGCTGGACCAGTTTGCCGGCTCGGCGATCGTGGTCTCGCACGATCGATATTTCCTCGACCGGCTGGTGACCGCGGTCTTGGTCTTCGAAGAAGGCAGGCAGCCGCGGTACTATGACGGGACCTTCGAGGATTATTTCGAGGCCCGGAAGTCGGAAGAGGGCGAGACCCTGGGAAAACGCCGGCGCAGCTCCTACCGGCGACTGGCGCGCACATGACGGGATGCAAGCGGCATGCCCCGCTCAACAGCGGGGGGAGAACCACGGGAAGACTGACGAGCATGGCGAGGAGGTCGGGGAGCGGCGCGGGGCGCGACGCTTGCCCCGCAAGTGGCATGACCCGCGCAATAGCGGGGGGGAGAAAAACAACCAGATGATGAACTGCCCATCCTGCGGCGGCCAGATCGAGGCCGATCAGAAGTACGCACACCTGATCATCTGCCCCTACTGCAGCAGCTCCTTCGTCGCTGACGAGAAGGCTGCCAGGGTCGTGGGCAAGATGGCCACACTGCCCGAGCCACCGGGTCAGCTGTTCGTCGGCGCGCAAGGTAGCTGGAACAAGCGAAGCTTCACCGTGCTCGGCCGCGTGCGGTACGGCTGGGAGCAGGGATGCTGGGACGAGTGGTACGTCCTGTTCGACGACGGCACCCCTCGCTGGATCAGCGAAGACGAGGGACACCTGACCCTCGAGACGTTCAAACAGCTGCCCAAGGCACCCAGGAGCTACGAGGAGATGCGCGCGGGGCAGTGGATCAAGCTGGGCAAGCAGCGGTTCCACATCGACGAGAAGAACATCGCAACCTGCGAGGGGGGCGAGGGTCAGCTGCCCTTCATGATCGAGCCGGGCGAGCAGGTCAAGTACCTCGAGATGACCAGCGAGGAGCAGCACGGCACGATCGAGTTCGAAGAGGGCGGCGGCTGCAAGGTCTTCGTCGGCTCCACGATCGACTACCGGGACCTCCAGCTGGCCCACACCGCAAGTGAGCTGGGCATCGCCGAGGGCAGCCTGGAACAGGCCGCAGGCGCCGGCCAGCGAGAGCGGATCGTCAAGAGCACGGCGCGGTCACTGAACCTCAACTGCCCGGCCTGCGGGAGCTCGATCGGAATCCCCGAGCCGGGAATCGAGGCGATGAGCTGTCCGGCCTGCGCCACGACGATCGACCTGGCTGCCGAGGCGGTGGCCTGCCCCAACTGCGGCGGCGGCGTGCAGATCCACGGCGCGGCCAAGATGGCGGTCTGTAACCACTGCAGCCACCAGCTCCAGCTGTCCGGCGGCGAGCCCAAGCTTCTCGCTGGAGCGCTGGGCACCCAGCGGCCCAAGTTTCCCCTGACCTGCGGCCAGCGTGGCACCCTGGACGGCACGCAGTATCACGTCGTCGGCATCCTGCGCTACGAGGAGAAGGACGGCGTAGTCCGTTATCACACCGACGAGTTCCTGCTGTTCAACAAGGAGAAGGGATATCGCTGGCTGATCCGCTACGAGGGGCACTGGAACCTGGCCGACAAGCTCAAGGGGCCTCCGCCGGGGCTCAAGCCCAAGCACTCGGTGCGCCGGCAGAAGTTCCACTACCAGGGCCAGAACTGGAAGGTGTTCGAGAGGGGCAAGTGGAAGACGACCTGGGTCGAAGGGGAGTTGCCCTGGGTGGCCCACGTGGGCGACGAGTCATATTACATGGACGCCGTCGCGCCCCCACTGATGCTCTCCGCCGAGTGGACCGCCAATGAGGTCGAGTGGCACCAATCGACCTACATGCAGACGGACGAGGTGGCCCAGGCGTTCAACATCAAGCTGCTGCAGCGACGCAAGGGGATCGGCGCCAACCAGCCCTTCCTGGTCAGCCCGTTCCGCCAGCAGGCCGCCTGGGCGATGCTGATCTTCGCCTGCCTACACCTGCTTCTGGCGGTCGGATCCTGCACCTCGGAGGGCACGCGGATTGCGCAATTCACGGTGCCCCCCGACGAATACAGCGGCAAGGAGTACCTCACCCCTGGGTTCGAGGTCACCTCGGGCTCCTCACTGTGCTACCTGCGTGCCGAGTCGCCGGTCAACAACCAGTGGGTCTACCTGGAGATGGCCGTGGTCGACGAGAAGGACAAAGCGTTGATCGAGCTCTCCCAGGAGATGTCCTATTACCACGGCGTGCAGGGCGGTGAGTCCTGGTCAGAGGGCAGCAAGAACGACGGCAAGATGTTCAAGCTCGAGGAGCCCGGTACGTACAGGCTGCTGATGACCGGTAGCGCGGGGCACGGCAATCAAGGAAAATACCCACCGGGCGCCGGCACCAATGTGACCGTTTCGGTCTATCAAGACTCGACGCTGCTGCGCTACTACGTTATCTTCTTCATCATCGGCCTGTGCTGGGCCGGTTGGGAATGGGGCCGCCGAGGGATGTTCGAGGCGGGCCGCTGGGCCGAGGAGGATGACTAGATGCAAAATCTCCTACCACAAACATGGGCGCTGGGAGGCTGCTTGGTGCTGGCCAGCCTCTGGTCCATCTGGGCAAGCAACACCGGGGTCGGTGTCTCACAACCGACCAAGAACCCACCCAGCATCCGGGAGCATTCTGCCAGGGGCCGCAC
>CAZANL010000112.1:0-10274 GCA_964486115.1 uncultured Planctomycetota bacterium | reverse complement strand
TCCCTATGGGGCCGATCACTACCTCGAAACGGGTGATGTCCTGCCCTCGTCGGCGCTGGAAGAGATGAAGGGTCATGACGCCGTGCTCCTCGGGGCGATCGGCGATCCGCGCTGCGAGGTCGGCTTTCTGGAGCGTGGAATTATCGCGGGGGTCCGCTTCGGGCTCGATCTGTTCATCAACCTGCGTCCGATCAAGCTCTACTCCGAGCATCTGTGTCCGCTGAAGAACCGTGGTCCGGAAGACGTCGACATGGTGGTCGTTCGCGAGAACACCGAAGGGGCCTATAGTCAGGTCTTCGGCTTCCTGCGCAAGGGAACGCCCAACGAGCTGTCCACGCAGACGATCATCAACACTCGAATGGGAGCAGAGCGGGCTTGCCGTTATGCGTTCGAGCTCTGCAGGGCGCGCAACAGGCAGAACCGGGTGACGCTGGTCGACAAGGCGAATGCGCTGCGTAGCCAGGACCTCTGGAGCCGCGTGTTTGCCGAGGTGGGCGAGGAGTATCCCGAAATCGAGAAGGACCACGCCTACATCGACGCGGCCTGTATGTGGATGATCAAGAATCCGGATTGGTTCGACGTGCTGGTGACCCCGAACCTGATGGGCGACATCATCACCGATGTCGGCGCGATGATTCAGGGTGGCCTGGGTGTGGCCGCGGGTGGCAACATCCATCCCGGGCAGGTCTCCTGTTTCGAGCCGATTCACGGGTCGGCGCCCAAGTATCAGGGCAAGAATGTGGCCAGCCCGATTGCCACGATCGCGGCGGTGCAGATGATGCTCGACCATCTGGGTCAGGGCGAAGCGGCCACCGCAATCGAGCACGCCATCGAGTCGTTGCTGGTCAGCCAGCGGATTCCAGACCTCTCCGCAAGGAGCGGCATTTCGACCATCGCACAAGGCGATATGGTGGCCGAAGCGCTTCTGGCGGTTGGTTCCCCCGACTAGGCAGAGCCATGGCCTCTCCGCGCAAGCGGCGCAGCAAGAAGAGCAAGTCGACGATTCGTACGCCCCGGAAGGGGGGTACGGACAAGAAAGTGCGCGGGCGGAGTTCCGAGGGTGCCAGCAGCGAGTCGGGGCGGGTCCGGCGGGTCAAGCAGACCGAGCGCGGCAAGACTCGCACCGAGCGGGGCAAGACCCGGACCGAGCGCAGTAAGACTCGCACCGAGCGGGGCAAGCGATCCAGCCGAGATGCGCGCAGCAGTCAGATCCGCCTGCCCAGCAAGTCGTTGCAGGATTCCGAGCGGCTCAGCGAGCTGCAGGCCGACCTGAACGTCGCCACCGAGATCCAGGCCAACCTGCTGCCGAAGAAGATCCCACGTCTCGATGGGTTCGACATCTCGGCCTACTATCGTCCGTCGAAGGATGTCGGGGGAGACTACTACGATTTCCTCGAGATCGATGACCAGACACTCGGACTGATTGTTGCCGACGTGTCGGGCAAGGGCGTGTCCGGCTCGATGGTGATGACGATGTTCCGCAGTGTGCTGAGGATGCATGCCAAGGGCTGCGCGCGTGCTGCCGAGCCGCTGATCCACACCAACCGGCAGATGGCGGAGGACATCAAGCGCGGGATGTTCGTGACCTGTTATTACATCCTGCTCGAGCACAACGCCGAGGGAGCCAGCGTCCGGGTTTGCAGTGCGGGGCACAACCCGCTGGTCTACTGGCGCAAAAAGACTGGTAAATGCCACCTGATCAATCCCAAGGGGATCGCGATAGGTTTCGACAAGGGGCCTGTGTTCGAGAACGCACTCCAGGAGCAGCGTTTTCCGCTGGAGCCGGGCGACCGACTGGTGGCCTATACCGACGGGGTGGTCGAGGCGATGAACGAGAAGGACGAGGAGTACGGCGATGATCGGCTCGTTCGGCTGGTCCAGGATCACGCTGACCGCACCTCCGGTCAGTTCATCAATCGGGTGATCCAAGACGTCGAGGAGTTCAGCGGCACGGCACCCCAGTCGGATGACATCACGATCTTGACGCTACGCTACCTCGGCGGCGAGGACGAGTAGCGGTCTGGCGTTAGCCAGCCACTCGGACCGTGCTGCTCGGCGATGTCCAGCGGGCGCGGCTCGCACCGACTGATCGCAGTTGAGGGAGGGCCTGGAGATGGATGAGCTTGGCGGGCGTTGTTGCCCCGATCGACTGAGGCCGGGTGCTTGAAGATCGTCATTCGCTCGACGAACTGGATCGGCGACGCGGTGATGACGCTGCCTGCGATCAAGGAGGTCCGCCGTCTGTTTCCCGCTGCCCGCATCGATCTGGTAGTGCGTCCCTGGGTGGCGGAGATGTTCACCCACTCGACCTGCGTCGACCGGGTGGTCCTGTTCGACAAGTCGGGCCCGGACAAGGGCCTGCTGGGGCTGCGGCGCTTCGCTCGCCGGACTCTCAAGCCGGAGGCATACGATCTGGCGATCATCTTGACCAACAGCTTCAGCAGTGGCCTGATGATGTGGTTTGCCGGTGTCTCTCGCCGGGTCGGTTACCCGACAGCCGGCCGCGGACTGCTGTTGACCGATCGGGGCGCTGAGGCCAGAGATGGGCTGCACCAGACCCGTCGCTATCTGCACTTGCTGAGCAGTACGGGATTGTCGACGGAGGATTACCTGGCGCCGGACCGGATTCCGGACGTGTCGTTGCCGCTGGATGTCGATCTGAGGGAGCTGGGGAACAGTCTGCTCTCCGAGCGGGGCGTCGAGCTCGGGGTGGGGCCGCTGATCGGGATCAACCCAGGGGCCTACTTCGGTCCGGCCAAGCGATGGCTCCCGGATCGCTACGGTGGTGTGGCGCAGCGACTGATCGAGAGCCATCGTGCCAACATCCTGTTGTTCGGAGCGCCCGCTGACGAGCCTCTGGCTGGCGAGATTCAGGCTGAAATGACTGACCCGGCGGTCGACTTCACTGGCCGGACCAGCCTGCTCGAACTACTGGCGCTGATGAGTTGCTGCGACCTCGTGTTGACCAACGATTCCGGGCCGATGCATCTGGCGACGGCGCTCGATCGGCCGCTGATTGCCCTGTTCGGGTCGACCGACGAGGTGGCCACGGGGCCGGCCAGCGATCGTGCCGTGGTGATCCACAAGCACGTCGAATGCAGCCCGTGTCTGTTGCGTGAGTGCCCGATCGACCTGCGCTGCTTCACGCAGATCAGCGTTGACGAGGTCGTCTCCGAGGCGGAGCGGATTCTGGCCGAGGTGCCGTCGCTGGAGTAGGATGGAGTTGATGCGCTGGCTGATCTTCGTGACCCTGCTCTGCTTCCTGCCGGTCGTCGCGTCGTCGGAGGAAAAGACGCTCGACGCCCAGGTCGACCATCTGGCCAGCCAGGCTGCTCACGGCGACAAAAAAGCTCGCGAGAAGGCGCTCGAGAAACTCGGCCGGCTGCGGCATTCCAAAGTTGGTGAGATCCTGCGGGAGCGATTTCTTCGAGAGCGCGAGTCATCTCTCCAGGAGATGGCGGGCTATCTGCTCTCCGAGTACTACCCGCAAGACTACTACCGTGCGCTGAAGACAATCGTCGAGGTCAGTCGCGCCAAGCTGCTGCCCTTCCTGATCAACCACGCGATGATGGAAGATGCACGCTATCTGCGCACGCTCGACCTCTGGGCAGCCGCCCGGCTCGATCGAGGCCGGACCACGGAGTGGTTGATGGCCAACCTGAAGTCGAAAGATCGCAACATCTTGTTGAGGGCGCTCGAGTTGCTCGGGGTGCACGGCGACGGCTCGGCGGGCAAGCAGATCGTCCCGCTGCTATGGCACGAGGCCGCCTATGTCAGGATCGAGGCCATTGAAGCGCTGGCCAAGCTGCCCGCCGCGGTTTGTGACAAGCAGCTGGCATCGGTGGCGTTGCGGGACTCGGTGGCCCATGTTCGGCGCCATGCGGTCTGGGCGATCTATCAGAGGCGAGGAGCGGCAGGGTTGCGTCGCCAGTTCGGTCCGCAGCAGAAGTCGAAAGATCCGCAGACTCGGTCGCTAGCCGCCGAAGCACTCGACGTCTCCCGTATCCAGTCGAAGGCGGAGGAGGGTGGTGTTTTGCCGTTTCGCCACGTCGGCAATCCGGCCAGCGTCCTGTCGTTGTTTCGCCGGGCCGAACTCGGTCGCTTCGTCACGCTCGAGGTCCGTGAAATCGACGTCAAGTCGAAGCTGCTCAAGGCGCTCGCTCAGCTACAGCGCCAGGCGCCAAAGTACGCGCACTATGTGCGGAGCATGTTGAGCAAGATCACGGCAGACCAGAAGCATAGCACCGGGACTTACGTCACGACGCGGGTGTTCAACATCAAGCCCTCTACCGTGCGGAAGTGGAGCAGCCATCATCTCTCGAAGACCCTGGTTCATGACGCGACTCACGCCTACTTGCATATGATGGGTGAGAAGTCGGGCGAGCATCGAGGTGAGGAAGAGTGTTTCCAGGAGGCCTTCTGGGCTGACCGCTACCTGACGGGCGGCACCACCCGGGATTACGATAGCGAGGTGAACCGCTATTTGAAGATGCGCCACTGGGTCCGCAAGCGGCACTACTGACGGTGAGTGACTCCGATCCCACTACCCGCCTGCGTTCCGCGGTGGTTGCCGGCGCGGTGACCGCTGGAGTGATGCTGTTGTTGTTTCCCCTGGGGCTGTGGGCACGGGGCCGGAAGGCAGACCAGGTCTGCCGCAGTAACCTGCACCGACTGGGTGTGGCGATGTGGATCTATCAGGGCGAACATGGCGGTTCTCCGTACGGGGGGGGCAGTGACGCGCTGCTCCGGTTGTCCCTCGTCGGCATCGTCACCGATCCGCAGATCTTTCTCTGCCCGGCGACCAGCGACGACAACGACAATGGCCAGGCGTTGCGCTGGAGCGCAGGCCGAATGCCTCGCAACGTGATCAGCTATGCCGGCCCGAGGCGAGGTAGCAGGTTAGCGGGGCGAGGTGATGTCGGCGCCTCTGAGGTCGCGGTGGCCAGCGACGATCAGGAGGGAGAGGGCGGCCACTTCAACCACGGCGACCACTGTCACGTGTTGTTCCTCGACGGACACGTCGAGCGCATTGATTTCGAGCCAGAGAACCCGCCGAAGCTGGGGCGGGATGCGCCGCTCGAGAGCTTGCGCAACTAGGGTCTGACGGAAGGTCTGCTACGTCAATCGCGAGGTCGAAGGTGGGTGTTGGTCCTGGCGGCCCGTCCGGAGCAGGCCCGGGGACGGCCGAATCATCGCGCAGGCCTAGGATAGGGCGAGGACACCCTCCAGGTCGCCGGATTCGACGGCTTCTCGCGCGGCCAGAAAGGTCGGGTCGTCCATCCCGGAATAGTTGAGGATCACCCCGTTGCGCTCGATGACCTTGGTCGCATCGTCGAGTTCTTCGACATAGAGTCGGAAGTCGTTGCCGAACGCCCCCTTGATCCGCTGCTGCACGACGGGGTGGGCGAACATCTCCGTTCCTGGGTAGGCCGTCGCGACGAACATGTTGTGGTTGCTCGTCTCGACCCAGCCCTTCTGCTCCATCATCAGGATGAAGTGGATGGTTTGCTGGAGCTGCGGTAGGGTCTCGCCCGGATAGCCCATGATCCAGGTGCAGTTGGGGTGGATGCCGACCTCGGTGCAGTTGCGCAGCCCTTCGATCATCGCGCTGGGATAGGCTCTGCCGTCGATGGTGGTCATGCCGGGCGAGCAGATGCGTCCGCCCTTGTCCATTGCGTGCAGCACGTCCGGGTCGGCGCTCTCTGCGCCGAAGCCGATATAGACACAGCCGGCCTCCGCCATCCACTCGACGCGGCGAGGTGAGAGGCGACGGCCGTCCGGCATCAGATCCGACGCCTCGTCCAGGCGGCCATGTGTGCCCCAGCGGACTCCGGCGTCTCGCAGCTGGGCCAGCGCAGGCACGAGTGCCTGGAGACGGTCTCGTCGAACCATCGCGTTGTCGTCGACGATGCCGAGGAAATCGACCTCGAACCGCTCGACCAGCTCCGTCGCTTCGGCGGCCAGGTTGTCTGCGGAGCGAACGCCGTAGTTGCGGCCGCCGGTCGCGGTTCGATCGCAGTAGCGACAGGCGAACGGGCACCCCCGGCTGGAGATCGTGTTCATGCTTCGCTTCATCGAGAATGGCGTGCAGGAGCTGTTGTTGGCCGCGGCGCCCCAGGTCGGGTTGGACAGGTACAGTTCCATGTCGACCAGGTCCCACGCGGGAAAGGGGAGCTGGTCGAGGTGCTTGGGGCGCATGCCGTGATAGACCGGCTTGTTTCCGTTGCGAGTCTGCAGGCCGTCCAGCGCGATCTTGAAGATCACGTCGTCTCCCTCTCCGGTCGCGACGGCGTCCAGCTCGGGTATCCAGCGCATCAGCTGCTGCGGGAGGTCTGTTGCCAGCCCGCCGCCCGAGACGAGGTATGTGTCGGGCAGTAAGCGGCGGACGATGCGAGCGGTGTCGGCCTGCCAACGCAAGGTGGTGATCAGTCCGGAGAGCGCCACGGTCTCGGGCTCGCCATAGGCTGCGATGTGCTCGCGCAGCAACGACTCGACCTGATCGAGGCTGCGCCATGGCCGGTACTTGTTCAGATCGAGGATGCCCACTGTCGCGCCGTGGCTCTGTAGGCGTGCGGCCATCAGTGCCGGACCGAGGGGGATGCAGTTGGGCACGGCGTGCTCTCGGAGCGGCATGTTGACGAACAGCACGTTTGCCCCGGCCAGAGCCTGTAGCTCGCGCGAGGGCACATAGACCTCGGGGTGGGCTGGGCTCTGGGGTGGATTGATCTGCAGCGACAAGCTCACGATTCGATATTATCGGTCATATGACGGGAGGACTTAAGGCCCCCCCAGCGTCAGGCGCGCAACCATCTGGTAAACGCTCCAGATCAGCCAGGCCACACCGGCAATCAGGGACAGTGTATAAAGAGTGTTGGTGACCCCCCAGAACCACTTCTCTTTCTTTGTAAAACGGTTGCTGCTCAGCAGTAAGGGCAGGCCCAGGCAGCCAGTGACCAGGAATAATGTGATCAGGACCCCCCAGTAGCTGTCGGAGAGTCGGCCGAGCATTCCGGCCTCCTCGTTCGGGGCGGCCGTCAGCACGGGGATTTCTTCCTCGCTCACGGGGCTGCCAGGAACTGTTTCTCGTAGAGCCCAGGGTAGATCTTGCTGCTGCTCATCAATTCGTCATGTGTGCCGACTGCTTCGATCCGCCCATCTGACAAGACGACGATGCGGTTGGCGCGCTGCAGGGTCGATAGTCGGTGGGCGATGACCAGTGTGGTTCGGTTCTCCATGAAGCGGTCGAGAGCGCCCTGGACCAGCGCTTCAGTCTCGGCGTCCAGCGCGTTGGTCGCCTCGTCGAGCAGCAGGATGTTGGGGTCCTTGATGATAGCGCGAGCAATCGAGAGGCGCTGGCGCTGTCCGCCAGAGAGCGTCACGCCGTGCTCGCCGACCAGGGTTTCGTACGTCGCTGGAAGCTTGTTGATGAACTCGTGAGCGTGGGCATCCTTGGCGGCTGCGACAATCTGCTCGTCGGTTGCGGTCAAGCATCCCATGCGGAGGTTGGCCGCGATCGTGTCGTTCCAGAGGATGTTCTCCTGGGTGACGACTGCGAGCTGCCGGCAGAGGTCGGCCCTTCGGGCCTCCCGCAGGTCCTTGCCGTCGAAGGTGATTCGACCCGCCTCGGGATCGTAGAACCGTGTCAGCAGGTTGATCACGGTCGACTTGCCGGCTCCGGTGGGACCGACCAGGCCGATCATCTCGCCCTGTTGGATCGTCAAATCCAGTTCTCGGAGAATCAGCGGGAGCTGCTCCGAGGTTGGTGGGGCGGGATAGCGGAAGGACACGCCTTCGAAACGGATTTCTTGCGACAGGTCGGCGAGTGGGTCGGCGTCTGGCGCGTCCAGCACCGCAGGTACCTGGTCGAGTAGCTCGAAGATCCGACCGGCCCCCGCCATGGAGGCCTGAATGCGGTTGTTCAGCTTGGAGAGCTTTCGGACGGGGTCGAACATCGCGGCAATCGCTGCGTAGAACGTCAAGAATGAGCCGGCGCCCAGCTGTCCCTCGAGGATCATCAGCCCGGTGTACAGAATCACGCCGGCGCCGATGACCGTCACCATGCTCTCGAGGATGGGGGAGGTCATCGCGTTCAAGGCGACGATCTGGCGAGCGTCCTCGAATAGCATCTGGTTCTTGGTGCGGAAGCGCGCGGTGAGATGCTTCTCCAGTCCGAACACCTTGACCAGCTTGATGCCGAAGAAGTTCTCGGCCAGCGCGGAGAGTATATCGGAGCGCTTCTGCAGTGTCCGGCGAACGCGCTTCTTGATCTTCTTGCCCAGTCGATACATCGCGTAGCCCGCGACCGGAAACAGCAGGATTGCGAGCAGGACCAGCTTCCATGAAATCAGCATGGCCAGGCCCAGGGCCGCAACTGCCTTCAGCGGTTCGCGCACGATCCGGCTGAAGACGCCGCGCATGCCATCCCCGACCAGCTGGCTGTCCACCACGAATCGGCTGACGGTGTCCTGCGTGCCCTGCGTGGTGAAGAAGCCGATCGAGAGGCCCTGGACCTTGTCGTAGAGTTCGTTGGTCAGGTCGAGCACCACCCGGTTCGCGACCCAACCCGAAAGAAGCGCAGGACGTTTTTCAGCAGCCCCATGACGAGTACGGCGAGGGCGAAAACAGTCAGCGCCTGCCTGCGATCGCCGAGCAGACTGCCCAGCCAGTCGCCGAGGAACTTGCCCGGGCCCTTGGTCAGGTAGGGGTTGTTGCGGAGTGTCTCGACGCCCTCTGGCTGAAAAAGGATGTCTCCCACCGGCTTGAGCATCGCCAGGGTGCCCATGAACAGGCAGGAGATGATCACGGCGAAGATCAGCGACAGGAGGAGCCGACTCCTGTACCTCCAGGAGTAGACGAACAGCCGAACATAGGGGTTGTTTTGGGAAGAGCCTGGGCCCATTCAGGAAAGGTACGGCGCGGTTTTCTGCAAGTCAATGACCGGCAAGTCAATGAATTGAATTGCCAAGGTTTGGCGGAGAACCTAGAATTCCTGCCCTTGAAACCTCCGAATGAACTTCCCGATGCGTTGGGTCGGCGAAAGGAACTGTATGGTCCTGACACGCCGCCAGAGCGACTCAAGGCCTATGGCGATCTCTACAAGGGTGCCGAGCGGCTGCTGGATGCCCTCGAGTTCTATGTACGGGGCTCATGTGCA
Organism: uncultured Planctomycetota bacterium; assembly: GCA_964486115.1. GTDB lineage: Bacteria > Planctomycetota > JACQVV01 > JACQVV01 > CAZANL01 > CAZANL01. The sequence goes on along the minus strand of CAZANL010000112.1, from coordinate 1,120 downwards.
GAGGAGCTGAAGGTCCTCCTCAAAGAGGTGCAGCGTGAGGGAGACGCTTTCATGCTGCACCGCTACGAGCAGCTGACTGGAGAGAAGCTAGATACCGCGATCTGGGAGGACGTGGCGCGAAATGCGCAGTCGCGGGGGCAGCTGGCGTTTGCTCGCCTGGCTTTCGAGCGTGCGGGGCTAGAAGAAGAGGCGAAAGCCATCGCGGAGCAGCCGGACACCGCTACGGCGGGGTAACCGTCGTTACCGTACGGTAACGATTGTCGGGCGCGGTTAGAAATACGCTCTTGCTGGGCTTTTTTCGGAAGAGAGAGGTGTTCCCCCCTTGTTAAGAGCCTTCATGGGCTCCGTGGGTGGTCTGTTGGCCGAGGCATGGTATTTGCGCCAACCGGCATGGAACTGCCTGTTTCACAACCTCCGCCGGCTCTACTGTTGTAAAAGAACTCCTCTGGTTCACGGGAGGCTATTGAGGCCATGATGCTATTTGTACGTCGCGACCGCGGTGTCGCTCTGCTGCTGAGTCTAGCTATCCTAGCCGTGCTGGCCGTTCTGGCCACCACCTTCACCCGGTTGATGATCGTCGAGCATGCCGCTAGCAGCAACTACGTTGCGGCCAGCCGAGCGCGGGCTCTGGCGAACACCGGTATCGAATACGCACTGGGCAAGCTGCGGCATCTCGCCCGTAACACCCACCACTCGCGTTTCGAAGATCACTGGATGTACAAGTTGCGTATCTACGACAGCTCGGCCGCTGCCGACCTCCACGAGACCTCCGGAGCCGGTTTGCCGATCGAGTACGCGATCTATCCGCCAACCGCGAAAGACGAGACGGAGTATCCGTTCAGTTCAGGTGCGCAGATTTATGGCGGAATCTCCTGGTACAAGGGCAACACGGGGGTCCCCAAAGAAGCCGACCCCATCGTGGCTACATATCCAGTGGCAGACAAGGTCGAGGAGATCTACAACCCGGAGCACTTCGCCAAGAAGACCGGCCGCCCGGTTTCGGGTTGGGTCGGATCGCACCTGGGTGGGACCGGCTTTGCGGGGCCGCGTGATCGCTACGTCGCCGGCACGGAGGAGGCGTGGGGAGACACGTTTGCGCTCAAGGTGCTCGATACCGCCA